>NZ_JBFUKD010000444.1:0-3245 GCF_056401005.1 Microvirga sp. P4_G7
TTCCCGCCGTCTGGCCATGGCGCAAATGCGCGACGTGGCGATGGTGAAGAAGCTCTTCGACGTCCTCGGTCCGCGCTACAAGGAACGTTCGGGTGGATATACCCGTGTCCTCAAGGCCGGCTTCCGCTACGGCGACAACGCGGCGATGGCCGTGATCGAGTTCGTCGATCGCGACGTCGATGCCCGCGGCCAGGATTCCGGCCCGGTGCAGATCGGCGAAACGGCCGAGGCGGCCGAGTAAGATTTCGGATCCAATCCGGGTTTCAGGGCGGCCTTCAGGCCGCCCTTTTTGTTTGTCTCTCTGGACGACGGGGTCGGCTCCCTGGCTGAGGCTTTGCCCTTTGGCCAAAGCCGCTTTATCCAAGACGTCAGATTGGTATGGATTCGTGATGCTCGCCCACTCGTTTCGCCTTCCTTTGACAACCCTTCCCCTTGCGCTTGCCCTCGGCCTTGCGGCCCTGACATCGGCGACCGCCCAGACCCGCACCGCGCCTGAAAGCAAGGTGCAGGTGCAGCTCTCCTTTGCGCCCATCGTGAAGGAAACCGCTCCGGCTGTCGTCAACGTCTACGCCACGCGCTCAGAGAAGCGGCCGCAGAACGCCTACATGGAAGAGTTCTTCCGGCGGTTCTTCGGCGAAGGCGGCGGGCAGGGCGTGCCTCCGGGCCGCCAGCAGAGTTCGCTCGGCTCCGGTGTGATTGTCGACGCGAGCGGCCTCGTCGTGACCAACAACCACGTCATCGAGAACATGACCGRTGTGAAAGTGGCACTCGCCGACAGGCGCGAGTACGAGGCCCAGATCGTGCTGCGCGATTCACGCACCGATCTCGCGGTGCTGAAGCTCAAAGCGCCGTCGGATCTCAAGGTTCTGCCGCTCGGCGATTCCGATGCCCTCCAGGTCGGAGATCTGGTGCTCGCCGTGGGCAATCCGTTCGGCGTCGGGCAGACGGTCACCCAGGGCATCGTCTCGGCCTTGGCGCGAACCCAGGTCGGCATTTCGGATTATCAGTTCTTCATCCAGACCGACGCCGCCATCAATCCGGGCAATTCCGGTGGTGCGCTGATCGACATGAACGGTCGCCTCGTGGGCATCAACACCGCGATCTTTTCGCGGTCCGGCGGCAATATCGGCATCGGCTTCGCCATCCCGGCCCGCATGGTCAAGGCCGTCATCGATTCAGCCCGCCTCGGATCCCGGACGGTCCGCCGCCCGTGGCTCGGTGCACAGCTTCAGGCGGTCGACGGCGAAATCGGCACAAGCCTTGGCCTCGACAGGCCGACCGGCGTTCTCGTCGCCTCCGTCTACGACAAGGGACCGGCTGCCGAAGCCGGGATCAAGCGCGGTGACGTGATCGTCGCCGTCGATGGGCAGAACATCGATAGTCCCGATGCGTTCGGCTATCGGTTTACCCTGAAGGGCGTGGACGGGCAGACGCCGATCACGGTTTTGCGCGGCGGCAAGGAGACGGTGCTCGACGTCAAGCTGGTGCCCCCGCCTGAAACCCGGCCACGCAATCCGGTTCGCGTGAAGACCCGCTCGCCCTTGACCGGGGCGACGTTGATGAACGTGTCGCCCGCCGTCGCGGACGAGCTTCAGATCGATATTTCGCAGGACGGGGTCGTCGTGTCAGATTTGGACGAGACCGGCGTTGCCGCACGGGTCGGTTTCCAAAAGGGTGATCTGATCCTCGCGATCAACGATCAGAAGATCTCCGAGACCAAGGACGTGGAGCGGCTGCTGCAGCGCGGAGAACGCTATTGGGAGATCRCGATCAATCGGAAGGGCCGGGTGTTCACCACGACGCTCGGCGGCTAGGCGGCCGGTCGACCGCGAACGATCCCCATGAGTGATCTCTTCACCTCGGCCGGCATGGACAAGGGCGCACCGCGCCCGCTCGCCGATCGGCTTCGTCCGCAGACGCTCTCGGAGGTCGTGGGCCAGGACCATATGGTCGGGCCCGACGGGATCCTGTCCCGCCTGATCGCCTCCGGCTCGCTGGGGTCCCTGATCTTCTGGGGACCGCCGGGGACAGGCAAGACGACTGTCGGGCGCTTGCTGGCGCGCGATACGGATCTCTATTTCGAGCAGATCTCAGCGATCTTCTCGGGCGTCGCCGACCTCAAGAAGGTCTTCGAAGCGGCGCGCTTCCGGCGCTCGACTGGGCAGGGAACGCTGCTCTTCGTCGACGAGATCCACCGCTTCAACCGGGCCCAGCTCGACGCGTTTCTGCCGGTCATGGAAGACGGGACGATCACGCTCGTCGGCGCCACGACCGAGAACCCGTCCTTCGAACTCAACGCCGCGCTTCTGTCGCGGGCGCGCGTTCTCATCTTCAAATCGCTCGATGAGAAAGCGATTCAGGATATTCTGCTAAGGGCAGAGGAAGTCACGGGAAAAAAGCTCCCGCTCGATGACGAGGCGCGGGCCTCGCTGGTACGCATGGCGGATGGCGACGGCCGTGCGGTGCTGACGCTGGCCGAGGAAGTCTGGCGCTCCGCGAAGCCGGACGAGGTGTTTGACGCAAGCCAGCTCCAGGACATCATTCAGCGCCGTGCGCCGATCTACGACAAGGGGCAGGAGGGGCACTACAACCTCATCTCCGCCCTCCATAAGACCGTGCGCGGCTCGGATCCCGATGCCGCCCTGTATTACCTCGCGCGCATGCTCGATGCCGGCGAGGATCGCCTGTTCATTGCGCGCCGGCTCGTCCGCATGGCAGTCGAGGATATCGGGCTCGCCGATCCGCAGGCCCTCGTCATCGCCAATGCCGCGAAGGACGCTTACGACTTCTTGGGCTCGCCCGAGGGCGAACTCGCTTTGGCGCAGGTCGCCGTCTATCTCGCCACCGCGCCGAAATCGAACGCGGTCTACACGGCCTTCAAGGCAGCATCCCAGGCGGCCAAGGAGCATGGCTCCTTGATGCCGCCGAAGACCATCCTCAACGCGCCGACGAAACTGATGAAGAACATCGGCTACGGAGCGACCTATCGCTACGACCATGACGAGCCGGATGCTTTCTCGGGCCAGGATTACTGGCCGGAGAAACTCGGCGCGCAGACCTTTTACGAGCCGGTCGATCGCGGCTTCGAGCGCGACATCAAGAAACGGCTCGACTGGTGGGCGAGGCTGCGCCGAGAGCGAAACGGCGAGTGACCTGAAGACATGAGCAATTTCTTGATCGTCTTCTTCGGCGCGGGCATCGGCGGCGCGCTTCGGCATGCGGTGAACCTCGCGGCGGCACGCTGG
>NZ_JBFUKD010000445.1:0-3242 GCF_056401005.1 Microvirga sp. P4_G7
CGCCACACCCGGCTTGAACGATTCGCATCTTCATTTGGTGTCGCTCGGCCTGACGATGGATTGGGTGGACGCACGCCCCACCACGGTGCCGACGCTCGACGGATTGCTGGCGGCGATCAAAGCGCGCGCGGCGGATGCGCCCCGCGGGACCTGGATCCTGGCGCGCGGCTACGACCAGACCAAACTCGACGTCCAACGCCATCCCCATCGCGGTGAACTCGATCAGGCCGCTCCGGATCACCCGGTGATGGTGGTGCGCACGTGTGGACACGTTTCGGTCTGCAATTCGGCGGCGCTCTCTCTCGCCGGGATCGATGAAAACTCGCCGACACCGCAAGGGGGATTGATCGAGCAGGAAAACGGTCGATTGACTGGTCTGTTGGCGGAGAACGCGCGCGCGCCGGTCTGGGCGGTGATCCCGCCGCCGACCGAGGATGCGCTTGTCGCGGCCATCGAGCGCGGCGGCGAACATCTCCTCTCCTACGGCATTACCAGCTGCATGGACGCCGCCGTGGGCCAGCGTGGCGGGTTTGGAGAAATATCGGCCTACCATCGCGCGAAGCGCGAAGGACGCCTGCCTGTGCGGACGTGGCTGGCGCTGCTGGGCGATCCGGACCGCTCGATCGTACACAAATGCTGCGAGGCCGGACTTATCTCCGGCACCGGCGACGACATGCTGATGATCGGTGCGATCAAGTTCTTCCTCGACGGATCGGCGGGCGGGCGCACGGCCTGGATGACTGAGCCGTACCTCGGTGGCGACGGCACGACGGGCGTGCAGATGATGCCGGATCGAGAGTTGAACGACCTTGTCATGGATGCGCACGCGAAAGGATTTCAGCTTGCGTGCCACGCCATCGGCGATGCGGCCATCGAGCAATTGATCACCGCCTACGAGCTCGCACTTGCAGCAATCCCGGATCCCGACCGGCGGCACCGCGTCGAGCATTGCGGATTCTCGACGCCGGAGCAGCACCGCCGGATGGTCGCTGCCGGAATTTACCCGTGTCCGCAGCAAGTCTTCATCTACGATTTCGGCGACGCCTATGTCTCCGTTCTCGGTGCGGAACGAGGCCTGCCGAGCTATCCGTTCAAGACGTGGTTCGATCTTGGTCTCAAGCCGGCGACCGGCAGCGACGCGCCTGTCTGCGAACCCAATCCGTTTCCCAATTTCTATGCGATGCTGACGCGCAAGACATGGAAGGGAACGGTGATGGATGCGCACGAATGCGTATCGATCGAAGAGGCGCTGCAGGCCTATACCGAGTTCGGCGCTTTCTCGCAGAAGATGGAGGACGTCAAAGGCAAACTCGTTCCGGGGCAGCTTGCAGACATCGCCGTGTTCTCGCGCAATCTGCTGACTGCCTCACCCGAGGACATCCTTGACAACACGCATTGCGAACTTACGATCCGAGGAGGTGCGATCGTCTACGATCGTCTGGGCGTCACTTAAAAAATCATAAGGGGGACGCGCCTCGACACCTGGCTGCACTCGACAAGAAGAGTGTGTGAACCCGCGGCTCGCACTGCGGGACTAATCCGCGAAAGCTTTCGCATTTGGGAGGACTAGACGTGCTCAAGACATTCGTTGTCGCCTCGGCACTCGCCCTGGCTGTCACTGGCGCTGCCGAAGCGCAAACGCCGCGCAAGGGCGGCACGATCCGCTTCACGGCGCCTTACGGGTCGAGCTTCGCCAATCTCGATATTCATACCTCCAATCGCGCGCAGGACGAAATCTACGCCAAGGCAATCCATCGGACTCTCTACAACTGGGATTCGAACGCCAACAAGCCGGTGCTCGAACTCGGCACGGCGGTTTCCGTCTCCGGTGATGGTCTYGTTCATACCTTCAAGCTTCGCGACGATGCCTTCTTCCACAATGGAAGAAAGATGACCGCAGACGACATCATCTGGACCTTCAATCGCATCATGGACGGGTCGAAGGCGTTCCCCGGTGCGCGCTATGTGCGCTTGATCAAAGGCGCGGTCGACGTCGAGAAGGGACAGGCGAAGACGATCTCCGGCCTCAAGAAGATCGACGATTCGACCCTCGAAATGACGCTGACCGAGAAGGTCGATCCGGCCTATTATTTCTGGACCGCGACGACATCGATTTATCCGGCCGATGAAGCGGCGAAAGATTCCTTCCAGACGAAACCGATCGGCCTCGGTCCCTACAAGTTCGTCGAGTACGTTCCCGGATCGCGCATCGTCGGTGAACGCTGGGAGAAGTTCTACAAGCCGGGCAAGCCCTATGCCGACAAGGTCTCGATCATGATCATGGGCGAGGCGTCTGCGCGCGACGTCGCATTCCGCAACAAGGAAATCGACGTGTCGATTCTCGGCCCGGCACAGTATGTGGCGTATCAGGCCGATCCCAATCTCTCGAAGGGCATTCTCGAAGTCGCCGAAGTGTACACGCGCGTCATGGGAATGAACCCCAACTTCAAGCCGTTCGCCGACAAGCGCGTACGGCAGGCGATCAACCACGCCATCGACGCGGACCTGATCATCAAGCGACTCGTCAAGGATAAGGCGTACCGCGCGACGAGCTGGCTGCCGTTGTCGTCCCCGGCCTACGACAAGGCCTTGAAGCCCTACGCCTACGATCCCGCGAAGGCCAAGAAGCTGCTCGCCGAAGCTGGCTATCCAGAAGGTTTCGAGTTCGAATGGACCGCGACTTCGAACGAGAGCTGGGGCATCCAGATCGTCGAAGCCGTCATTCCGATGCTGGAGAAGGTCGGCATCAAGGCGAAGATCAAGCCCGTCGAAGGTTCAGTGCTGTCGGAAGTCGTGCGCAAGGGCGATTTCCAAGCCTTCATCTGGTCGCTCTCGACGGGACCCGATCCGCTCGCGACGATGAAGTGCTTCGATTCCGCGACGCCGCAATCGGCTTGTAACTACACGCTCTACAAGAATGCCGATGTCGACAAGCTTCTCGCCGAGGCAGGCGCGACCGACGATGCCGCAAAGCGCATCGACAACCTGAAGAAGGTCAACGCAATCGTCTACGACGACGCGCCATATTGGTTCTTCAACTACAACAAGGCGGTCATGGCGCATCAGCCTTGGCTGAAGGGCCTGCAGGCCAACGCCACCGAACTCGCGATCCAGAACTACGAAGATATCTGGGTCGACGATTCGTCGCCGGCCGCGAAGTAGCGCCCAAACAGAAGCATCTAACGACATGAAGATCCCGGCACCTCCGCTTCGGCGCGAGTGTCGGGATTGGGGGTCTGAAT
>NZ_JBFUKD010000446.1:0-3219 GCF_056401005.1 Microvirga sp. P4_G7
CTTCTCGGCGATCCGCGCAAGGTTGCGCAGGATCGTGGTCGCTGCCTTGATACGATCGTTGGGATCCTCGATATCCCGGATGAACACGATCTTCATGTCGGGGCGGACCTTCGCGAAGGACGCCTGTTCGGTGACGTAAGAGATCAATCCATTGGGGTTGGCGAAAGAGTTGTCGCGGAAGGACACGATGATGCCCTTCGGCCCGCCATCGACCTTCTCGACATTGGCGCGGCGGCACAACACCTTGATCGCCATGATCTTCAACAGCTGATCGACCTCCGTCGGCAACGGGCCGAACCGGTCGATCATCTCCGCTCCGAAGGTATCGATCTCGGCGTCGGTCTCGAGCGTCGAAAGGCGGCGATAGAGCCCGAGGCGCAGTTGCAGATCGGAGATGTAACTCTCGGGGATCATGACTGGGGCGCCGATGGCGATGGTCGGCGACCATTGATCCTCCGTCGGCTCTTCAATGCCGGCCTTCAATTGAGCGACCGCCTCTTCCAGCATCTGCTGGTAGAGCTCGTAACCCACTTCCTTGATGTGGCCGGACTGCTCTTCGCCGAGCAGGTTGCCGGCGCCTCGGATATCGAGATCGTGCGAGGCCAGTTGGAAGCCTGCGCCAAGAGTATCCAGGGTCTGCAAAACCTTGAGGCGGCGCTCCGCCTGAACGGTCAACGTTCGGTTCGCGGGGACCGTGAAGAGGGCGTAGGCACGCGTCTTCGAGCGCCCGACACGCCCACGCAGCTGGTAGAGCTGCGACAATCCGAACATGTCGGCGCGGTGAACGATCAATGTGTTGGCGGTCGGAATATCGAGGCCCGACTCGACGATTGTCGTCGACAGCAGAATGTCGTACTTGCCCTCGTAGAACGCGGTCATGACATCTTCGAGCTGTCCTGCCGCCATCTGGCCATGGGCAATGCCGACTTTCGCTTCCGGAACTTCGCGATCCAGGAAAGTCTTGACGTCAGCCAGGTCGTCGAGGCGAGGCACTACATAGAAAGCCTGCCCTCCCCGATAGCGTTCGCGAAGCAGGGCCTCGCGCGCCAGAAGCGGGTCGAACGGCGTGACGAATGTGCGCACCGCAAGCCGGTCGACCGGCGGCGTGGTGATCAGCGAGAGCTCTCTCACACCGGTAAGCGCCAGTTGCAGAGTGCGCGGAATCGGGGTCGCCGACAGCGTCAGAACGTGTACCTCGGCCCGCAAGGACTTGAGGCGTTCCTTGTGGCTGACGCCGAAATGCTGTTCCTCGTCGATGACGATGAGGCCGAGATCCTTGAACTGGATCGACTTTCCAAGGAGCGCATGCGTTCCGACGACGATATCCACCGAACCGTCGATAATCCCCTCTTTCGTCTTCTTCATTTCGCCCGCCGGGACGAAGCGTGAAGCCTGCGCGATGTTGAGCGGAAGGCCGCGGAAACGCTCGCAGAACGTCTTGTAGTGCTGGCGCGCGAGAAGCGTCGTCGGCACGACGACGGCGACTTGCTTGCCATTCATCGCGGCGACGAATGCTGCGCGAAGCGCGACTTCCGTCTTGCCGAATCCGACATCGCCGCAGACCAGCCGGTCCATGGGGCGGCCGCTGGCGAGATCGTCCAGAACCGCCTCGATGGCGTTGAGCTGATCCTCGGTCTCGTCATAGGGGAAGCGGGCGGCGAACTCGTCGTAGAGACCTTCGGGTGGGATGAGGCGCGGCGCTTCCTTCAGGATGCGTGCGGCGGCGATCTTCATCAGCTCACCCGCCATTTCGCGGATACGCTGCTTCATGCGCGCCTTGCGCGCCTGCCAGTTCCCGCCACCGAGCTTGTCGAGTTGAACCTCGGTTTCTTCTGAGCCGTAGCGGGTCAGGAGCTCRATGTTCTCGACCGGCAGGAAAAGCCTGTCACCGCCGGCGTAATGAAGCTCGAGGCAATCGTGCGGCGCTCCGGCCGCCTCGATCGTCTGCAAACCGACGAAGCGCCCGATGCCGTGATCGACGTGGACGACGAGATCTCCCGGTGTGAGCGCGGCGACCTCGGTCAGGAAATCCTGCGGGCGCTTCGATTTGCGTTTCTGGCGCACAAGTCGATCGCCGAGAATATCCTGTTCGCTGATGACAGCGAGGCCGGGCATCTCGAATCCGGATTCCAAACTCCAGACCGCGACCGGGATCTCACTCTTCGGCAGCGCCAGGGCATCCGCCAAACGGGACACGGGTTTCGTCTGCCGCAGATCATGGTCCTGCAGCACGTGGCTGAGGCGCTCGCGCGAGCCTTCCGACCACGCCCCGACGATGACGCGATGATCCGACTTCTGGAGGTCGCGAATATGCTGAACGGCGATCTCGAAAACGTTGGTGGATTCGTCTGCACGCTCGGCGATGAAGTTACGCCCTCGTCTCACCTCGCAATCGATGACGACACGGCCTGCCTGTTCTGGAATCGCAAAAGGCGTCAGCCGCGCGAGCGAAACATCCGCAATGCGCGAAGCCCATTCGTCGGGCTTCCAGTAAAGCAGCTCCGGGGAAAGCGGCCGATAAGGCGCGACACCTGGTTGGCTCTCGCCCATCGCTGCGCGGCGGGCGTCGTAATAGTCCTGAACCTGCGACAACCGTTCTGCCGCGGCGTCGTCCGCAAGCGTGTCGAAGACGACCGGTACGCCGGGGACATAATCGAGCAGGGTATCGAGATGGTCGTGGAAGAGCGGCAGCCAATGCTCGACACCGGGATACCGGCGCCCCTCGCTTACAGCCTCGTATAATCGATCGTCGCGGGTCGGCGCTCCGAAAGTGGCCGCATAGGCCTGCCGGAACCGACGAATGCTCTCGGTCGTCAGTTGCACTTCGCTCATGGGGACGAGATCGAGCGAGCGCAAAGTACCCACGGTGCGCTGGGTTTCCGGATCGAAGGCGCGGATCGATTCCAGCGAGTCGCCGAAGAAGTCGAGCCGGACCGGATTGGGCAAGCCGGCGGGATAGAGATCGATGATGCCGCCGCGCACGGCATATTCACCCGTGTCCCGAACGGTTCCCGAGCGCAGGAACCCATTGATCTCAAGCCATTCGATCAGAAGTTTCGTATCGATCACATTGCCCGGCGCCGCCGAGAACGTCTCCTTCGCGATCCTGGCGCGCGGCGGCACCCGTTGGACCAGGGCGTTGACTGTCGTGGAGAGAATCCGGGGCCTCTCTTCGGAGGTTTTCGAGCGGGCGAGACGGGCCAGCGTCGTCATGCGTTG
>NZ_JBFUKD010000447.1:0-3196 GCF_056401005.1 Microvirga sp. P4_G7
GCCGGGGCGGATTGGACACTTGCGGATGCCCTTGGGGAAGAGGCCATCAACCCAGAGCCGTTTTCCCTTGTGCAAAACAATGTTCGGACCTGGCTTGGGCAGCCGCGTCAGGTGGCTTTGGCCGATCCGGCCGCGCTCGGCGATCTGATGAACGGATTGCTTGTCTCGGGCTTTGCAATGCAGGCGCATGGAAACTCGCGCCCCGCGAGCGGCGCAGAACATCTCATCTCGCATGCCTGGGAGATGGAGCGCCTGACGTTTCAAGGCGAACCCGCCGCGCACGGTGCCTGCGTCGCGATCGGAACCGTCGCTATTCTCGCCCTCTACGAATGGTTTCTCGCTCAGGAAATCTCAGACGCGACCATTGGCGCAGCGTTGAACAGAGTCAGCTCGCCGAAAGACGTCGAAGCGGAAATCAGTGCGGCCTTCGCGGATCCGCATCTCGCCGACAGCGCCCGCGTCGAGATGGCGATCAAGATGAAAGGCGCATCACGCAAGCGCGATCGCCTGATGAATCTTGCGCGGCAATGGCAGCATCTGCGCGAAGACCTGCGCATGACCTGCATTCCTGCGAGCACCATGGAAGCGCAGTTGCGAGCCGCTGGGGCGCCTGCGCATCCCAACGATCTCGGTGTTTCGATTTCAAAGCTCGCGGCGGATTGTCGTCGAGCCCGTCTGATCCGCCGTCGCTACACCATCCTGGATCTGCTCGAGGATCTCGGATGGCTCGACAGGGGTATCGCCGCGCTTCTCGCAGAAGATGGCTTCTGGGGGCAGCGCACCAAGCCGGCAATGGCACTCGCCGCCAAATGAGTGTCCAGAGCGAAGAAATCAAAATGGGAGGATCAACGATGACATTTCATTCTTTCCGGGCCTGCGGCGCCGCAAGTGCCCTGGCACTGTGCTTGATGGCTGCGCCAGCGTTGGCTCAGCCGGTCGAGGTGCAGTGGTGGCACGCCATGAACGGGGTGAACGGCGAGCGGGTCGATGAACTCGTGAAGCAGTTCAACGAGTCGAACGAGAAGTACAAGGTCGTCGCCGTCAACAGGGGTAATTACGACGAAGTGATCAACGGAACCATCGCGGCGTATCGCGCGAAGCGTCCTCCCCACATCGTCCAGATCTACGAGCGCGGCTTCATGACCATGCTCCTGTCCGACGCCATCGTCCCCGTCCAGGACCTTATGACGAAGCAGAACTACAAGATCGACTGGGCCGATTTGATCAAACCAGTTGCCGGTTTCTACTCGTACAAGGGCAAGCTCGCGGCGATGCCGTTCAATTCGTCGTCCCCGATCCTCTATTACAACAAGGATCAGTTCAAGAAAGCGGGTTTCGACAAGCCGGCCGAGACCTGGGGCGAGTTCGACAAGCAGCTCGCGGCCATCAAAAAATCTGGCGCGGCCGAATGCGGTACGGCGCTCGCCACCGACTATCATTGGAGCATGATCGAGAACTACAGCGCGATCAACGATCAGTCCTACGCCACGAAATCGAACGGCTATGACGGCCTCGATACCGAGTTCGTGTACAACAAGACGCTCGTCGTTCCGCAGGTCGCGCGCATGAAGCGTTGGCTTGACGACGGCATTATGGAAATCGCCGGCCAGGGCTTCAGCCCGGAGCAGCTTTTCACCTCGGGGAAATGTGCGACGTACTTTGCATCGACCGCGGCTCATGGCGGCATCGAGCGGAATGCGAAGATCAACTGGAGCGCGACCTTCCTGCCATGGGAAGAAGGAAAACAGCCGAAAAACAGCACGATCGGCGGTGCCGCCTTGTGGGTCATCAAGGGACACAAGCCGGAAGAAGAGGCGGCGATCGCAGCGTTCTTCGATTTTCTCGCCAAGCCGGAGACGCAGTTCTGGTGGCATAAGGCGACCGGATATGTGCCGTTGACGAACAAAGCCTACGAGCTCGCCAAGGAGAAGGGCTACTACAAGGAGAGCCCGACGCGCGAAATCGCAATCATCCAGCTCAACCGTGGCACGCCGACGGCCAACTCGCTCGGGTTCCACTTCGGCAACTTCACGCAGTCGATGTTTGCACAGCGCGAGGAAGTCGAGGCGCTCTTTGCCGGCAAGAAGGACGCCCAGACGGCCATGGACGATGCCGTCAAGCGGGGCAACGAGATCCTGCGTCAGTACGAAAAGCTGAACAAGGGCAAGTACTGAATCACAAGCGGCGCGGAGGGGCACCTCCGCGCCGTCCGATCGTGTTGCGCGGAGACGAGCTGGTGGCCGCATCGTATCATGAACCCGGATTGAAGCAGGCCCACTTTCGGTCTGCCAAAATGCCGACGCTGCTGCTGCTGCCGCAGCTGCTGATCCTTCTTTTGTTTTTCTTTATTCCGGCGGTGCGGGCGCTGCTGCAAGCGTTCCTGTTGACTGATCCATTTGGCGCCAGCGTTCACTTCGTCTGGTTCGACAACTTCACCGCCTTGTTCAAGAGTGAGAGCTATCGCAACTCGGTTCGTGTCACAATCGTCTTCACGCTGGCGCAGAATGTGGTGACGATGGTGGTGGCCGGCGTTCTCGCGTTTGCGACGGACCGTGTCGTACGTGGGCAATCGTTCTACAAGGGCGTGGTGCTTTTGCCTTATGCGATCGCGCCGGTGATCGCAGGCGTGATGTGGGCCTTTCTGTTCAATCCCGCCGTTGGGCCGATTGCGTTCGTCATCAAGTCTCTCGGCTTCGCCTGGGATCCCAATCGGAATGGATCCGACGCCATGCTGCTTGTCGTCCTTGCCGCATCATGGAAACACATTTGCTACGACTACATCTTCCTCGTTGCGGGATTGCTTGCGATACCGAGATCTCTGATGGAGGCCGCCGCGGTCGATGGAGCCGGTCCGGTCAAGCGGTTCTTCCAGATCGCCGTTCCGCTGCTCGGCCCGACGATCTTTTTCTTGACGACGATGAACTTCGTCTATGGCTTCTTTGAAACATTCGCCATCATCGATGCGGTGACTCGTGGCGGTCCGGCCGGTGCGACGAACATCCTGGTTTTCAAGGTTTACCAGGACGGCTTCATCAATCTGGATCTGGGTTCCTCGGCCGCACAATCCGTTCTCCTCATGAGCTTCGCGCTCGTCCTCACGCTCCTCCAATTCAAGTATGTGGAGCGCAAGGTGAATTACAGCATCTGATCATGGTCGAACGCGCACCCATCCTCACGGCGATTTGCCACCTTCTTC
>NZ_JBFUKD010000448.1:0-3190 GCF_056401005.1 Microvirga sp. P4_G7
CGGGCCCGAGATCCTCGACGTCGTCGACGTTGAGAAGAGATGCCAAGCGCGAGCGTGCGCGGTTGACGCGGCTTTTGATCGTACCGACCGCGCAGCCGCAGATGTTCGCGGCTTCCTCGTAGGAGAAGCCTGATGCGCCGACGAGCAGGAGGGCTTCGCGTTGGTCAGGAGGGAGCAGCGCCAGCGCTGTCCGGAAATCTTCGAAATCGAGCCGCGCGCCCTGCTCGGGCTGCACTTTCAGGCGGCTGGCATAGGATCCCTCGGGATCCTCGACCTCGCGTCGACGCTTGCGGTATTCGGAATGGAACAGATTGCGGAGAATGGTGAAGAGCCAGGCATTGAGATTCGTGCCACGCTCGAAGCGATGAAGATTGGATAATGCTCTGAGCAGGGTGTCTTGAACGAGATCGTCCGCCCGATCGACCTGACCCGAGAGGGAAATGGCGAAAGCGCGTAAACTAGGGACGGCGGCGAGGAGCGCGTCCCGAATGGCCGGTTCCGGCTCGGTCAAGGCTTTCCCTCCTTTTGCGGTGGAGGTCCAGCATCCAGTTTCGCGAGCAATTCGGCAAACCGGTCGGGAACCGGTTGCTGCATCAAATCGTCATACATGGCGCGCAATTGCTCGCCGATGCGGGATTGGCTCGTTTGATCGAGCTGGGGCTCGGCCGCCAACTCATCCAGGGAAGCCTCGGGCGCGACCCGAGCGAGCTTATTCCCTTTGTCGTTTGTCATTGCTATCCCCTGACGTCTGCCGCATCCCTAACGTAATGTCGCGGCAGAGTGCATGTATAATTTTCGAACCATAACGCTGAGTGTTGCCTTCGGTTCCCAATAATGGAACTTTTGAAGCCATGCAGAATTAAATGGTCCAGGTACGTTAAAACACCAACAAGGGGAAACGAATGTCGACAGCGCAGCTGGTCGTTCAACACCTGCCTTACCTCCGCCGCTACGCGCGCGCCCTCACCGGCAGCCAGACAGCGGGCGACGCCTATGTCGCTGCAACCCTCGAAACGCTTGTCAGCGATCCTGCGACAATCAGTTCAGAGTCGAATGTTAAAGTCGAGCTTTTTCAAGTCTTTACCCGTATTTGGAATTCACTCGAAGTGAATGGCCACAGCGAGCAGATCCAGCGCGATCTGCCGGCGGAAGTCCGTATCGGGCAGATCACGCCCCGGCCGAGGCAGGCCTTTCTGCTGTCCAGCCTGGAGGGCTTCTCGGAACAGGAGGTCGGCCGCATTCTCGAAGTCGATGCTCCCACGGTCCGCGACCTCGTCGACGAGGCAGGGCGCGAACTCGCAGCCGACATGGCCACGGACATCCTGATCATCGAAGACGAGCCTCTGATCGCCATGGACCTCGAGGCTCTCGTCGATTCGCTCGGCCATAACGTGACGGGTGTCGCTCGCACGCGCACCGAGGCGGTGAAGCTGGCGGCGAGCAAGCGTCCGGGCCTCATCCTCGCCGATATCCAGCTCGCTGACGGCAGTTCCGGCCTCGATGCGGTCAACGACCTGCTCAAGACCTTCGAAGTGCCTGTGATCTTCATTACGGCCTATCCCGAGCGGTTCCTCACCGGCGAGCGGCCTGAGCCGGCCTTCCTGATCGCCAAGCCGTTCCAACCGGCGAACGTGTCGGCTGTCATCAGCCAGGCATTGTTCTTCCAGCAAAGCGCTCGGCGCCGTGGCGAGATGCGCGCGACGGCCTGATGGCCTGTTGAACGCCTTGTGATTCGCCCGGCTCGCGCCGGGCGTTTTCTTTTGGGCAAACGTGTCCGCAAATAAATGGGGAAATAAAAAAGACGGGCTCGCAGGAGCCCGTCTCAAGGTGCCGGCCAATGCACAAGGGGAATGCGGGGAGGACCAGGTGGCCGGTTCTGAACAAACGCCTCCAATACATCCAAAGTTCCGCGTTCTTCCATATATTCCCCACGACTTTCGAGGAACATCAGTCCCTTCCGTCGCGTTAATGTGGCGAACTTAGCTAAGCTGCGGGAGACGACGATGTTCGGCATGCCAGGCACTATCGTAGGACTTGCGGGAATCGCATTGGCGGCCAGCTTCGCCCATGCGTCCTTCAACAAGGATCTGCCGGGACGTGCCGGCGATGCGGGGCAGTATCCGACGCGGCAGGTCGTTCTCAGCGACGCCAAGGGCGACCGCGTAGCAGCGCCTGTCGCAGCCGAAGCAAGGACGACCGTGAGCGCCGTGGAACTCATCGGCGTCGGACCGACAGCGGTGATCCTGCGCGACGTGCGCGGCGTGGTCCTCTACGAATCCGATCCCCGCACGAATACGACATACTTTGCCAAAAATGCAGACCTTCCGACGCTCACGGTGAAACAGGAAGAGACCAGCCCGGTTGCCCAGCAACCGGTCGAGCGCCGCGAAGGCAAAGAGGAGCCGTCGGCCAAGCGCAAAGGTAACCCCGTGGGGTGCCTCAGCGCTCTCAGTCCGCTCGTGAAGTCCGATGTGGCGTCCTCTACGCCCGGCGTGTGCATGGTCATGCTTGACGACGCCAAGCGCCAATCCTGAAGAGCGGTTGCCCGAGTTTAAACGTTGGAGATGTTGAGTGCGTAACGCGGGCGAGACGACCCAGCGGCGGCGATTGTTTGCCCGCTTTTGGCGTGCGGCTTCGGGATTCTGGCTTGGGCAATCGAAGCGCGAGGCGTGGTTTCTGACACTGACGCTTCTCGCGATCATTCTTGCTCAACTTTACGTGCAATATCGCCTGAACGTGTGGAATCGCGACATCTTCAACGCGCTCGAGAAGAAGGATATCGCGGTCGTCGGGCAGATGGCTCTGCTGTTCGTTCCCCTCGCGCTGGCGGCAGTCGGCTTCAATGTCGCATCGGTGTGGGGGCGCCTGACGACTCAGCGGGCTTGGCGGGCTTGGCTGACCGATTATCAGATCGACCGTTGGCTCAAGAACGGTCGCTACTATCAGCTCAATCTCATTCAGGGTGAGCACCAGAACCCGGAATTCCGAATTGCCGACGACACGCGCATCGCGACGGAATCGCCCGTCGATTTCGCCTTTGGCGTCACGACCGCAATTCTGACCGCGATCACTTTCATCAGCGTGTTGTGGGCGGTCGGCGGTTCGATTTCGTTCGCATTCCAGGGACGGGAATTCAACATCCCCGGCTATCTCGTATTCATCGCGATTTTCTATTCGATCATCACAACGA
>NZ_JBFUKD010000449.1:0-3182 GCF_056401005.1 Microvirga sp. P4_G7
GCCTTACGAGAGCTTCGTGACCAAGCCTTTCGCTTCCTAAGCGACGCTTCGCCTCCGAAACGAGGCAAACCGCGGGTGCTGCCACCCGATTGGAAAGCCCGGCCTTGCGCCGGGCTTTTGTCGTTGTCGCCGCGATGAAAGTTGAGGCGCGACCTTTGGCGTCGCTTTTGATAGGGATTCGGCTCTTCCGCTTTTGCCTGCGACCTCCCATCTTGTTGATCTCGGGAGCCGGAAAGAGCGAAACTTGCGGGCGATTGCAGGTTGAGACGGCGCGTAAGCCGTGCGATTCTGGTGAACCGCAGCACTTGAGACGAAGGGGCGGTCGAACGATCATGCTGACGACGCGGAGCACCTTGTTCTTGCGGGATTGGACGCTTCTCGCTGCGGCGGGTGGGCAGAATCCCGGTGGGGACGATCAGGACGGTCGTTCCGGTACGGCGATCATCAGCAAGACCAAAACTCGCACGAAACGGCCAAATTTGTATCGTGTGCTTCTTTTGAACGATGATTACACCCCGATGGAGTTCGTGGTGCATGTGCTGGAGCGCTTCTTCAACAAGAACCGCGAAGACGCGACCCGCATCATGTTGCATGTCCACCAGAACGGCGTCGGAGAATGTGGCGTTTTTACTTATGAGGTTGCGGAGACAAAGGTGACGCAGGTGATGGATTTTGCCCGCAAACACCAGCATCCTCTCCAATGCGTCATGGAAAAGAACTAGCCGAGACATTGGGTCTCAAAGGACAAGCCATTGCCGAGCTTTTCTCGCAGTCTTGAACAAGCCCTCCACCGAGCTCTCGCTCTCGCGGGTGAGCGCCGTCATGAATATGCGACGCTCGAACATTTGCTGCTCGCCCTGATCGACGATCAGGACGCCGCCGCCGTCATGCGCGCCTGCAATGTCGATCTCGATGTCCTGAGACGCAATCTCGTCGAGTACGTCGACACCGAATTGGCGAACCTGATCGCCGACGGAAGACAGGATTCCAAACCCACGGCCGGCTTTCAGCGCGTGATCCAGCGCGCGGTGATCCATGTCCAATCCTCCGGTCGCGACGAGGTGACCGGCGCCAACGTGCTCGTCGCGATCTTTGCAGAGCGCGAGAGCCACGCCGCCTATTTCCTGCAAGAACAGGACATGACCCGTTACGACGCGGTCAATTACATCAGCCACGGCATCGCCAAGCGCCCCGGTATGGCCGAAAACCGAGCCCCGCGCGGCGCGGAAGAAGAATCGAACGAGCGTCCCGCATCCGAAGAGCAGGATAACCGTCCGAAGAAGAAGGGCGACGCACTCGATTCTTATTGCGTCAACCTGAACAAGAAGGCCAAGGACGGCAAAATCGATCCGCTCATCGGCCGCGAGCCCGAGGTTCAGCGGACGATCCAGGTCCTTTGCCGCCGGCAGAAGAACAACCCGCTCCTCGTGGGCGATCCTGGCGTCGGCAAGACCGCCATCGCCGAGGGACTGGCGCGCAAGATCGTGCGCGGCGAGGTGCCCGAGGTTCTGCGCGACGCGACGGTGTTTGCCCTCGACATGGGCACGCTCCTCGCCGGTACCCGCTACCGCGGCGATTTCGAGGAGCGCCTCAAGCAGGTCGTGAAGGAAATCGAGGCGCATCCCAACGCCATCATGTTCATCGACGAGATCCACACCGTCATCGGTGCGGGCGCGACGTCCGGCGGCGCCATGGACGCGTCGAACCTGCTGAAGCCAGCCTTGGCTCAAGGATCGCTGCGCTGCATCGGTTCGACCACCTACAAGGAGTACCGTCAGTACTTCGARAAGGATCGCGCSCTSSTGCGCCGGTTCCAGAAGATCGACGTSAACGAGCCGACGATCCCGGACACGATCGAGATCGTGAAGGGGTTGAAGCCGTACTTCGAGGAGTTCCATAAGCTCCGGTACACCCACGACGCCATCAAGGCGGCGGTGGAGCTGTCCGCGCGCTACATCAACGACCGTAAGCTTCCCGACAAAGCCATCGACGTCATCGACGAGACCGGCGCGTCGCAGATGCTGCTGCCGGAGAGCCGCCGCAAGAAGACGATCGGCGTGAAGGAGATCGAGGTCACCATCGCCACGATGGCACGCATTCCGCCCAAGACGGTGTCCAAGGACGATGCGACGGTTCTCGCTCACCTGAAAGAGACCCTGCAGCGTGTCGTCTACGGCCAGGACAAGCCGATCGACGCCCTGACCTCGGCGATCAAGCTCGCCCGCGCCGGCCTGCGCGATCCGGAGAAGCCGATCGGTTCGTACCTCTTCGCGGGTCCGACCGGCGTCGGCAAGACCGAGGTAGCCAAGCAATTGGCGCTCAGCCTCGGCGTCGAGCTGATCCGGTTCGACATGTCGGAATATATGGAGCGCCACACGGTCAGCCGATTGATCGGCGCGCCTCCAGGCTATGTCGGCTTCGATCAGGGCGGACTTCTGACCGACGGCATCGACCAGCATCCGCATTGCGTGTTGCTTCTCGACGAGATCGAGAAGGCGCACCCGGATCTGTTCAACATCCTGCTCCAGGTCATGGATCACGGGAAGCTGACGGATCACAATGGCAAGCAGGTCGATTTCCGGAACGTGATCATCATCATGACCACGAATGCCGGCGCCGCCGATCTCGCTCGTCCCGCCTATGGGTTTACCCGGACCAAGCGGGAAGGGGACGACACGGAGGCGGTCAACAAGCTGTTCGCACCGGAATTCCGCAATCGCCTCGATGCGATCATTTCGTTCGGTCATCTGCCGAAGGAAGTGGTGCAGAAGGTCGTCGACAAGTTCGTCCTGCAACTCGAGGCTCAGCTCGCCGACCGCAACGTCACGATCGAGCTCGCGGACGAAGCGCGCGACTGGTTGGTGGAACACGGCTACGACGAGGCTATGGGCGCTCGTCCCATGGCGCGTCTGATCCAGATGACGATCAAGACACCACTCGCGGACGACGTGCTGTTCGGGCGTCTGAAGGATGGCGGCGCGGTCCGCGTCGTGGTCAAGACGGATGAGATCGGCCTCAAGACCTTGGACTTCGAATATCTCGAAGGCCCGCCGAAGCCCAAGCCCGAAAAGGATGTCGCCAACGCTGCCAAGAAGAAGAGCAAGACTCGCTCTTCGGGAAGTGCTAAGGCCAAAAAATCATCCAAGCCGAAAGGCTCGAGCGGAAGCGGCGGCGCGATCCGC
>NZ_JBFUKD010000450.1:0-3179 GCF_056401005.1 Microvirga sp. P4_G7
GTTCGAGTTTTCGCCTCAGCCAGGACGTGAGCGGACGTTCGAACCAGAGATGAACGGCGAAGCTCGCAATGAGCGTACCGAGAAGCGTGATCGCGAAGAACCCCGAGGCCCCGAGCACCCACCCGAGGCCGCTTCGTGCGATGACTTCGCTCAAAGACCTGATGACGAACGGGTGAATGAGATAGATGGCGTAAGACACATCGCCGACGCGCACACCGAAGCGGGTCAGGCGATCGAGCGCCGCCGGCCGTTCCGGTCCCAGGGCCGCCGCCGCGACGAGCAGGGCGGCGGGAACTCCCCAACCAAGGGGACGGAGCATCGGATCGCTGCTCGTGCCGACGATGTTCGCTCCCAGTAGCGCGAAGGCGAGAATGGCAAGCGCTACGCGCACAACGAACGGCAGCGTCCTGCCGCTGACGCGCAGGATTCCGAGCATCACGCCGAATGCAAATTCGAGGATGATCGGATCCGTCCAAAACGCCAGCGGCTGAGGCAGCGTCGTCGTGCGGCCGACAATGGTCAGCGCCGACAGGGCCGCGATGAGGACAAGCAGCGCGAGACGCTGCCGCCATACCAGCACGAGCGCGAACAGGACGTAGAAGAACATTTCGTAGTTGAGCGTCCAGCCGAGCGAATAGATCGGTTGGATCGGCCCGCTCGACCGTTCGAACGGAATGAACAGATAGGATGCAACGACCGGCCAGAAACCTTGAACACCGCCGTTTACCAGCATCGGCGCCAGGAGAGCGACGGCGACATAGAGGGTCGTCACACCCCAATACAGCGGCACGATGCGTGCAATCCGCCTCGCGAGAAAAATACCCGGCGCTCCCGGCGCCCCGAAGAGATCCCGGGACGTGTAGACCATGATGAATCCCGAAATGACGAAGAACACGTCGACCCCGGCCATCCATGGCCATTGATCGAGCGGCGCAAATACGAAACCGAGGCGCGCCGACAATCCTGCCGCGTCGTGCTGCGCGTGCAGGAACGCTACGGACAGTGCCGCGAGCGCTCGGAGCAGTTGGATGTGGACGAGTTTCGACAAGCGGATCTCGAGTTTTGAGCTTTCCGCTCCATAGCGCAAGCCGAACCAAAGCGCACCTTGGCATTTCTGCGCAAGAAAAATTACGTCTTTCTGGAAAATTTCGAGGCATAGAATAGCTTTAACGGACAAGCTTCAATGTATTGAGAAGTCATTATTTTCCTGGAACCAGAGAAGTACCCAATCGTTGACGGTGTGCAGCACATTAAACAGATTCTCCTAGCCTTCCGGCTTCGTGGAATCGCGTGCGCTACCCGAAAATCAGGGAGTTTCATCATGAAAAAGTATATTGCTGTCGCGGCACTTCTGGTGCCGATGTCCGCGCCGGCCTTCGCGCAGACTATGACGTCCCCAGCCACGGCTCCCATGGACAGCCAGACATTCCGACAGAAGGCGCTGCAGGCCGACGCCTTTGAAATCGAAGCCAGCCGCATCGCCCTTGAGCGATCGCGCAATCCTCGCGTGCTCGCCTTCGCGCAGCAGATGGTCACCGATCACGGACAGACGAGCCAAGCGCTCAATGGCGGCCGCCCGCTTTACACGGCGGAGGGTGTGATGGTGGGCGGAACCGTAACCGGAACTCTCGCCGGCGCCGGTGTCGGTGCGTTGGTCGGCGGTCCGGTGGGTGCAGCCGTGGGTGCTGGTATCGGCGCCACGACGGGTACGGTCGCAACAGCGACGGGTATTGCTCCCAAACCCGGTCACGATCCCAATTTTGACGGCCCATTGGGCTCGAGAAGCGGTCAGCGTTCGGGCAGCCTCGCGACCAATCCGCAACCACGTGCGGCAACCGAGATCGAAGCGACAGGCTCCGTTGCCTCGCAGATGCACACACCGGTCCCGCTCGACGCGGAACAATTGAGGACGTTGAACGAGCTTGCGACGGCGAGCGGGTCCCGCTTCGACCGTCTTTACGGTCAGACGCAATGGACAGCCCATCGCGACGCGCTCGCCTTGTACAACAGCTACGCGGCGAACGGATCCGACGCGGGCATGATGAACTACGTCCGCTCGGCGATCCCGCATTTGGAAGAGCACGCAGCTGAAGCGCGTCGTCTTCCCGGCGTCGGCCAACGTCGATAATCGCCAGGGGACAACAAGTCGGCGGCTGGAGACGGCCGCCGATTTCTATTGAAAGGCTTCGACGTCTGCGCGACGCGGCATGGGAGCGACGGCGCCTTTTCCAAGCGTCGATAGCGCCGCTGCAGCGTTCGCGTAGGCCGTGGCCCTGAAGGGGTCTTGATGCCGCAACCAATYGGCGAGAAAGGCACCGTCGAACGTATCGCCGGCACCGGTGGCGTCGATGGCATCCACCGGCCGCGCGGGAACAACGTCCCGCCGCTCACCCGTCATCACCATCGTTCCGGATTTTCCCATCGTCAGCGCCACAATGCGGCACCCAAGTCCCAGATAGAAAGCGCAGATATCTTCCGGACGTTCGAGACCTGTCAGTTGCTGCGCGTCGTCGAGGCCCGGCAACGCAATGTCGCTTTGGGCCACCGCGCCGTGAATGACGGCGCGCGCGCGATCGAGCGGCCACAATCGCAATCTCAAATTTGTATCGTAACTGACGATGGTACCATTGGCTTTGGCGTGACGGATTGCGCTGAAGACCGCATCCGCGCAAGACGTCGAGATCGCCTGGCTGATACCGGAAGCGTGCAGCACGCGTGAGGCTGCAATCTGTGCCAGAGGAAGCTCCGCTTCCGTGACGAGGCTCGCAGCCGAGCCTGCGCGGGCATAGGAGAAGACATGTCCCTCGTCGCCATAGCTGATGAAATAGACCCCCGTTCGTCCGTCCTTGCGGTTGATGACAGACGAACGATCGATGCCTTCCCGGTCCCACAACTTCAAGAAGTCCGCACCGAACGCGTCGTCACCAAGGGCTGTGAACAGGCCAACTTTCGCACCCTGCCGTGCCGCGGCGACGGCTGTATTGGAAATGTCACCACCGAAGCCCGGCAGATAGAGCCGCTCATCGCCGCGTGTCAGCTCGGCGAACTCCATCAAGGGCTCGCCGACGCAAAGAATATCAAGCGTCTTCATGAAACTCTGTCGTCCGCATGAGGGGCCGGATTGCCGTCGCCCATCGCGATGACTTTGCCGGGGTTGAAAATATTGCCGGGGTCAAGCG
>NZ_JBFUKD010000451.1:0-3172 GCF_056401005.1 Microvirga sp. P4_G7
GCGAGCCAGTCGTGTTCAGCCGAAAGACGCTGCTCGGAATGTCGGCTGATCGGTTGCGGCGGCGTTTCCTCGTCCGTCCATGCGCCGCCCCGGTCGCCATAGACGCCCGTCGTCGAGAGATAGCCGACCCATCGCGGTTTCGCTGAGGCGAGCGATTCCCCGAACTGCGCGAGCGTGGGATCACCGCCGTCGTTGGGTGGAGCAGAGACGAGGATGACATCCGCCTCGCGAAAGTCTCGCACGATCGCGTCGACATTTGCAGCTTCGGACAACGCGTAGGCGCCAAGCCCGTTTGCCGTTAGCCGGGCCGCTTTTTCCGGATCGCGGACCGTGCCGGCGACTCGCGAGAACGCCACGCCGGGACGGCGGATCAGAGCCTGCGCCGAGTAGCCGAGACCGAAGACGAAAAGCTTCATGATTCAAGTCCGTCGTGCGGATCAACGGCGAGCGCTCGGGTCCATTCCTGCTGCACGGCGGCATCTGGTTCCGACGCCTGTTTTCTCTGCGCGTGATGCGCGACGGCGCTCTGCGGGAGCAACCTGCCGATCGCCCATACGGCCATGGCACGCACCAGAGGGGATGGATCGTCGAGAAGCGCCACCGCTTCGTCGGCCAAAGGTTGGCGTCCCGAATTGCCGATGGCGATCAGCACATTGCGGATGAAGCGCTCACGTCCCGTCCTCTTGATCGGCGTTCCGGCGAAAAGCGCGCGAAAACGGACGTCATCGAGACGAGCCAGATCGGCAAGAGGCATCGCCGACAAATCGTCCCGTTGCTGCAGGCGCACTTCACGACCGGCCTGCGCGAACTTGTTCCACGGACAGACCGCGAGGCAATCATCGCATCCGAAAATGCGATTACCGATGCCAGCACGCAGGTCCACCGCAATGTGCCCCTTGTGCTCGATGGTGAGATACGAAATGCAGCGGCGGGCGTCGAGTTGATAGGGCGCTGGAAACGCGTTCGTCGGGCAAATGTCGAGACAACGGCGGCAGGAACCGCAATGATCCCGCTCGGCCGCGTCGATCGGCAATTCCGCCGTCGTGAAGATCGCACCGAGAAACAGCCAATTGCCGAATTCGCGCGAAACGACGACCGTATGCTTGCCCTGCCACCCAAGTCCGGCGGATTCCGCCAACGCCTTTTCCATGACGGGTGCGGTGTCGACGAAGACTTTGACGTCCGCACCGGCGCGGGAGGCAAGGAAACCAGCCGCTTCCTTCAGCTTGCCCTTGATGACGTCGTGATAATCGCGGTTGCGGGCATAGACCGAAATCGAGGCCCGATCCTTGAGCGCTACCGTTTTCAGCGGATCGTCGGTCGGACCATAGTTCAAGCCGAGGAGGATGACGCTCTTGACGTCGGGCCAGAGGACGCGCGGATCGGCACGGCGCTCGGCTGTTTCCGCCATCCAGTCCATGGAACCGTGATAGCCCTCGGACAGCCAGGATTGAAGCCGTTCAGGCGCAAGCGGCGTGCCGGCAGGCGAGGCGACCCGAACGACGTCGAAGCCGAGCTCGGTTGCCCTGGCTGCGAGAGCCCGTTTCAGGGCCTCTCCCTCTAGAAGTCCAGATCGTCGTAATGATCCGCCGGCGCCATCCCGGCCACCCGGTCCGACAGGAGCGCGCGAAAGGACGGCCGGGACTTGATCCGGGCGTACCAATGCTTCGCTGTTTCGTCCTCGTCCCATGGAATGTCGCCGAGATAGTCAATGATCGAAAGATGGGCCGCAGCCGCCAGATCCGCATAGCTCAACTGATCGCCCGCCAGCCAATTCCGTGTGGCGATCAAATAGCCGATGTATTTCAGGTGGTATCGCACATTGTTTCGCGCCGCGCGAATCGCGTTCATGTCGGGCGGACCGCCTCCGAGTTCGCTCGGCATGAAGCGCTTGTAGACCTTCTCGGTCACGAGATACTCCGAAACCTCGTCGTGGAACTTCCCCAGAAACCAATCGAGCAGGCGCCGGACTTCGACCCGCTCGGCGACGTTACGCGGCATCAGCCGACGATCGGCCAGGCTGTCGCCCCACATATCGTCGAGATACTCGGCAATCACCGAGGCTCCGGGCACGACGAGACCATTGTCGTCGATGAACACCGGCAGATTCCCGGCCGGGTTGATCTCGAGAAAAGGAATCCGGCGCTCCCACGGCTTTTCCTCGACCGTTTCCGGTTCGATACCGAGTTCAGCCAGGACCAAGCGAACGAACCGCGAGCGCGGACAAAAAGGATAGTGATGAAAGATTGGCATGGGAGCGTGTCAGACGCGAAACAGACGGCGACAATAAGGCCACGGTCCGTTAACGGTCGGTAAGTAATTTTGGTGAATCTCATGTTCCCAACGCAGACTTGAGACGCTTGTGGTGCAGCCCGTCCGTTCGCCTAGGATCTTTCCGTCATGACGCAATTGTTCGARGCGTTCGTTCTTGGTCTCGTCGAGGGACTGACCGAGTTTCTGCCTGTTTCATCGACCGGCCACCTCCTCCTTCTCGGTCATTTTCTCGGCTTTGAATCCACCGGCAAAACCTTTGAGGTCCTGATTCAGCTCGGTGCGATCCTGGCAATCCTGACGGTATATTTCGGGCGGCTTCTCACCATTGCGAAAGCCCTGCCCTTCGATCCTGCAGCGCGGCGTTTCGTGCTGGGCGTGCTCATCGCGTTCCTACCAGCCGCGTTGATCGGCGCGGTCCTGCACGGTTTCATCAAGGACGTGCTGTTCAATCCATGGATCGTCTGCCTGACGCTCATCGTCGGCGGATTTGTACTTCTGGTCGTTGATACGCTGCCCCTCAAGCCGACCCAGCACGATGCAACAAAGTTTCCTTTGCCGATGTATCTCAAGATCGGGTTCCTTCAGTGCCTCGCCATGGTTCCTGGCGTGTCGCGCTCCGGCGCGACCATCGTCGGCGCCATGCTGCTCGGCGCCGACAAGCGCGCGGCAGCGGAGTTCTCGTTCTTCCTCGCCATGCCGACAATGGCGGGCGCCTTCGCCTATGATCTCCTGAAGAACTACAAGATCCTGTCGGCGGACGATCTCAATCTCATTGTCGTCGGCTTCGTTGCCGCCTTCGTCTCCGCGCTTCTCGTCGTGAAGACCTTTCTCGACTACATCTCCCGCCACGGCTTTGCGCCCTTCGCTTGGTGGCGGATCGTCGTCGGATGCGCAGGCC
>NZ_JBFUKD010000452.1:0-3162 GCF_056401005.1 Microvirga sp. P4_G7
AGGCATCGCTTTCGAGGAGCCGTCCTACTTCTTCACCGACCAGCGCTGGAAGGCCCTGCAGGACACATTGGCGATGCGTGAGCGCGGCGCGGACGATCAGGACGATTCGCGCAAGCACGGCACCGTCGGCGCGGTCGCCCGCGACCGCAACGGACACCTCGCTGCGGCGACATCCACCGGCGGCATGACGGGCAAGGCGCCGGGCCGCGTCGGCGACAGCCCGATCTTCGGCGCCGGCACCTGGGCCGACGACACCYGCGCGGTGTCGGGTACCGGGCACGGCGAAGTCTTCATCCGCTATGCGGCCGGGCACGAGATCGCCGCGCGCATGCGCCATGCCGGTCACTCGCTCGAGGCGGCTTCGAACGTCGTCGTGATGGATCTTCTCGCACCCAATGACGGCTCCGGCGGCCTCATCGCGGTCGACCGCACCGGTGCGGTGTCGCTGCCGTTCAACTGTGCCGGCATGTACCGGGGCTTCGTCCGTGGCGACAACATCCTGCGCACGGCAATCTACGATGAGCCGTTGCGCGAAAGCGCGGCCGTCTAGCCCCCGCCCTCGAAACGCTCATGGCCGGGGCGGACCCGGCCATGATGGGCGTGACGCCTAACGGCTGTGCGCGAACATGACGTGGCGCACCTGCGTGTACTCGGTGAGCGCCGTCATCGAGAGATCGCTGCCGTAGCCGGAACTTCTCACGCCGCCATGCGGCATCTCCGTGGCGAAGACGCCATGCGTATTGACCCAGGTGACCCCGTAGCGAAGAGCGGCGGCGACATGGGTCGCCCGCCCGGTGTTGCGCGTCCAGATCGAGGAGGCGAGGCCGTAGGGTGACGAATTCGCGTAAGTCAGAACCTCTTCTTCCGTCTTGAACGGCGTGATCGACACGACCGGACCGAATACCTCGCGCTGAACGATCTCGGATTGCTGCGTCGTCGCGACGAGCGTCGGCTCGAAGAAGAAACCGCGTCGGTCGGGCGCGCGCCCGCCAGCCACGATCTCCGCGCCGGAACTGCGCGCGCGGTCGACGAAACCCGCGACGCGTTCGCGCTGCCGCTCGGTGATCAGTGGCCCGACCTCGGCCTTCGCATCGTCGGATTCGCCATAGGGCAAAGCGGCGACCGCCTGCCCCAGATCGGCGACGAGGCGATCGTAGATTCCAGCGGACGCATAGATATGGCAGGCCGCCGTGCAATCCTGCCCGGCATTGTAGAAGCTCGCCTCCTTCAACGTTTCGATCAGCGACGAGAGATCGGCATCGTCGAAGACGATGACCGGCGCCTTGCCGCCGAGTTCGAGATGCGTGCGCTTCAGCGTATCGGTCGCGGCGGTGAGGATCTTGCGGCCGGTACCGACATCGCCGGTGAGCGAGATCATGCGCACGGCCGGATGAGAGATCAGCCGCTGTCCGACCGCGAGCCCCGTGCCCGTCACCACGTTGACGACACCGGGCGGCAGAACCTCGGCGAAGATCTCGGCGAGTTTCAGGAGCGTCAGCGGCGTGTGCTCGGAGGGCTTGATCACCACCGTGTTGCCGGCGGCGATCGCCGGCGCGATCTTCCAGCTCGCCATCAGGAGCGGATAGTTCCACGGCGCGATCGACGCGACGACGCCGACCGGATCGCGGCGGAACATGCTGGTGTTGCGCTCGTTGCGATACTCGCCGGCGGGCACGCCGGGCATGGTCCGCGCGGCGCCGGCGAAGAAGCGGAACACGTCGACCACGTTCGGCACTTCGCCGCCGAGGACATAGCGATGCTGCTTGCCGCAATTCATCGATTCGAGATCGGCGAATGTCGCGGCTTCGGCCTCGATGCGATCGGCGATCCGCAACAGGGCGCGCGAACGCTCGCGCGGCGTCAGCGCCGCCCAGGCCGGAAAAGCCGCGTCCGCGGCGGCGACCGCGCGATCGACCTGGGCCTCTCCCGCCGTCGGCAATTGAGCGATCAGCGCGCCGGTCGATGGATTGAGAACGGGCTCGGCCGCGCCCTCCCCGGATTCAAATCGGCCATCGACGAAAACTTGCGCATTCTCGAACATCGGAGCGTTCCTGGTGGTTCAACGTTGTGAAAGTGCTCGGCCGCTGGCTTCGCGGAGCGTGCGGCCGAAAAGCTGGAAGACGGCTTGCGATTGCGGATCGGAATCGGCCTTCCATTCGGGATGCCATTGCACCGCGATCACCCGTGAGGCGCCGATGAGGCCGGAGACCGCCTCGACCACGCCGTCCGGCGCCGTCGCCTCGACGGTGAGGCCCGGGGCGAGGCGTGCGATGCCCTGATAGTGGACGGAGTTGACGATCGAGCGGCCTTCGCCGAGCGCGCCGAACAAAAGGCCGCCCGGAGCGACTTCCACCGAKTGACGATGATCGAACATGCCGTCGAAATCGACGTCGGCGTGAGCATGATGCACGGCGCCGATGTCCCGCCGCAACGTTCCGCCGAGCGCGATGTTGATCTCCTGCAATCCACGGCAGATGCCGAAGACCGGTTTCTGCGCGGCGATCATCGCGTCGAGCAGGCGCTCCACGGTCTCGTCGCGCGATGCATCGAACGGACCATCGCTGTCGGCGGTGTCATCGCCGTAACGCGAGGGCACGACGTTCGAGGGGCTTCCCGTGAGAAGCAAGCCGTCGACGGCGCTCGCGATGCGCGGTGCATCGACGAAATCAGGCAGACTCGGAATGATGACGAGCGAGGCATCCATGTAGCGCGCGGCGCCGACCAGATAGCGCTGCATGACGCTCGCCGCGACCTCGTTGCCGAGCGTCCGGTTGCAGGCGATCACACCCAGGAGCGGGCGCGATTCATGCGGATCAACAGCCATGGCGAGGGTCCTCGAGAAGCTCTAAGCGGCGATCACCCGGGCGCGTCCGTCCGGAATATTCACGACGACGGCATCACCGGGTGCGAAAAGGTCGCTCGCGGGCGCGAGGCATTTCAGCCGCAACTCGCCGACGCGGAGCACATAACGGATGCGCGCGCCGAGAAACACGCGGGTCTCGATCGTCGCGCGCAGGCCGCCGCGCTCATCGGCGCCCACCGCCCGCAATTGAAGATCTTCCTGGCGCAGCGCGAGGGTCCCCGCACCGCGAACCGCCACGTCGTCCGGCAGCGCGAGCGCATCTCCGTTGGGAAGCTGGGCCGAAACGCCGGCCGCTCCGG
>NZ_JBFUKD010000453.1:0-3156 GCF_056401005.1 Microvirga sp. P4_G7
TCGCGATTGAAACTCGCAACATAACCGGCAGTCACGATCTGCCGTTCGTCAACGACGACATACATGGTTCAAGGCCCCCCAGCCTCCATAAACCGAACCGTCAATCGACCTCTTTTCAGACCTTCATGACGTCCCCCTCCGAATCAGAAGAGGTAACCCGAAAGTGTAGGTCTGTTAACGTAACGTCAATGACAAACATGAGTCCTTAGACTCCGGATTAACACTTCCTTACAGGTGTTGCAGAGAGGCCATAGCGAGGGTGTATCTCCGAGAGGAGAGGCACTGATTCAGTTCTGGAATCAGGACCTGTTTCACCTTTGTCGAAAAATTCGCACGATCACGGATCCGTGATCTGTTCGGGCGGTGAAGGCTCGCGACCAAAGGGCGGCTTCGAGATCAAAATCTAGTCTGATCTGTCAGAAACTCCTGACAAATTAACCATTTATAGAGACTGGTTGCCGTATCGATTCAAGGAGAGAAAGAACTCTTCTGTCGTGCGGAGATTGGAATGCGCCTGATCAACAACTTGCGGCTCATCATGAAGCTCGCAATTCCGGTGACGATCTTCGTCGCGATCGCCATCGGCCTCGTCGCCTTGGCGAGAACAGGCCTCGATTCTCTCGCCCGCAACACGGAAGATCTCGTCACCATCGAGGCGGCGCGTTTGATTCATGTGCGTGCGATCAATGCATCGGTGAACGAAGCCACCGTGCAAGAGAAGAACATGCTTCTCGACGGCGATCCCGAAACGCGCCGCACCTTCGCCCAACGGTACGAGGAGTATCGCAAGCTCGCGCTTGCGGAATTGAAGGCGCTCGCCGATCTCGCCGACACTCCGGAGCGTCGCACGATCGTCGAAGGACTCCAGAATCTGATCGGCTCGTACTTCGCCGTCCTCGACAAGAGCGTCGCGCTCACCCTCAAGGGGAACGACGACAGCTCTCTCAAGCTGACCAACGGCGAAGGCCGTGAGTTGCGGGTCAAGGTTCGCGACGCGCTGGGCGAAAGAGCCGCCGTGGAAACAAAGGCGCTCGATCTCGCCAAAGAGGAAGCCGACGAACTCGCGTCGCAGACGTCGCTTCAATTGATGGTGGCTGCGATCGTCGGTCTTGTGACGGCGGTGGGTCTGATCGGTGCGATCTCGATCTTCGGCATCACCCGCCCGCTCAGCCGCATGACCGACGCCATGTCGCGCCTGGCCAACGGCGATCTCAACGTCGATGTGGACGGCGCCGAGCGCAAGGACGAAGTCGGCTCGCTCGCCCGCGCTCTCGATGTGTTCAAGCAGAACGCCATCGAAGCCCGGCGCCTCGCCGCCGAGCAGCAGGCCGACAACGACGCCAAGATGCGCCGCGCCCAGATGCTCGACCAGGTCACCCGACAGTTCGAGACCAACGTCTCGGCCCTCACCCAGGGCCTCTCCGCCGCCGCCACCGAAATGGAGGCGACCGCGCAATCCATGACCCAGGTCGCCGATCGCACCAGAGGCCAATCGGTCACCGTCGCCTCGGCCGCCGAACAGACCTCGGCCAATGTCCAGACGGTTGCCGCCGCAACCGAGGAATTGTCGATCTCGATCCGCGAAATCGCCGCCCAGGTCAATCAGTCGTCCCAGATCGCCGAACGCGCCGTCGGCGACGCCAAACGCACCAACGACACCGTGCAGACCCTGGCCTCCTCGGCCGAGAAGATCGGCAACGTCATCGCGCTGATCAACAACATCGCCGGCCAGACCAACCTTCTCGCCCTCAACGCCACCATCGAAGCGGCACGGGCGGGCGAAGCCGGAAAGGGCTTTGCCGTCGTCGCCTCCGAAGTGAAGGAACTCGCCAACCAGACCTCGAAAGCGACCGACGAGATCTCGGCCCAGATCGGTTCGGTGCAGAACGCCACCGAAGAAGCGGTGCGGGCGATCCAGGAAATCGCCAAGACCATCACCGAGATGTCGCAGATCTCGGTCTCGATCGCCGCCGCCATGGAAGAGCAGGGGGCCGCCACCGCCGAAATCGCCCGCAACGTCCAGGAAGCCGCCCGCGGCACCGAAATGGTCACCGGCAATATCGGCGACGTCCGCCAGGGCGCCGGAGAAACCGGAGCCGCCGCATCCCAAGTCCTCGGCGCAGCACAGGAACTCGCACGCCATTCAAACACACTCGGACAGGAAGTCGATACATTCCTCGCCGGCGTTCAGGCAGCTTGATCATGCGACACGCAAACACCAACCGCCAAGAAGATGCGAAGGCCTTTGCCGATCATCTCGAATACCCGACCGTGATGGTCGCCGGCCAGATGCTGGCGTTGCCGATTGATCGTGTGCATGACGTCTTCGTCGCCTCGGACATCACGGCCGTTCCGCTTGCATCACCCGAAATTGCCGGTCTCCTCAACCTGCGCGGACGAGTCGTGACGGCCGTATCGCTGCGGCGTCGTCTCGGCCTGCCCGATATGGAGACGACCGATCGCAGGATGGCCGTCGGCTTGGAGCAGCGCGGCGAGTCCTACGGACTTCTCGTCGACGAAGTCGGCGAAGTGTTGAAGCTCGATCCCGATGCCCTTCAACCGAATCCCGTGCACATGGATCCGAGCTGGGCAAGCCTGTCGAAGGGCGTTCACCAGCTCGATCAAAATCTTCTCATCATTCTCGACGTCGATGCCGTTCTGGCTTTCGAAACCGAACGAGAGGCGGCATAAGCCGGAATTGGCAACTTACACATTGCTCTAGATAGGACTGCAGCATGAGCCTCGATTTCTCCACGCCCGTTCTCGTCGTCGACGACTATCAGACGATGGTTCGGATCCTTCGCAATCTCCTGAAGCAAGTCGGCTTCAACGATGTCGACGATGCTTCCGACGGCGGCGCTGCCCTGGCAAAGCTGCGGGAGAAGGAGTACGGGCTCGTGATCTCCGATTGGAACATGGAGCCGATGACAGGCTACGAACTCCTGCAGCATGTTCGCGCGGACGAAAAGCTGCAGAACCTGCCATTCATCATGGTCACCGCAGAATCGAAGACGGAGAACGTCGTTGCGGCAAAGAAGGCAGGCGTCAACAACTACATCGTGAAGCCCTTCAACGCCCAGACTTTGCAGGCGAAGATCACGGCCGTTCTCGGCGCTTAGAGAGTTGAAGGGCCAGCGGCATGAATACGCATAAGAG
>NZ_JBFUKD010000454.1:0-3147 GCF_056401005.1 Microvirga sp. P4_G7
GCGTAGCCGTGCATGAGGGCTCGCAAACGCTCCATCCCGTTTCCGCCCTGGGCTTCCGCCGCCTCTGCGATGCACCTGATGCCTTCCAGCCCGAGGCGCACGCATTCGAACAGGATCTCGTCCTTGTTGGCGAAGTAGTAGTAGATCGTGGGCTTGGTCACGTTCAGCGATATCGCCACGTCGTCGAGCGACGTGGCGTGAAAACCACGMTCATTGAAGCACTGCACGGCTGCCTTCAGCACGGCCTCGCGCTTCTCACCGCGCTCCTTCTCACGATCAGCAGCTTTGGGCCACGGGGAGGGTCGTACGTTTGCGTTCATGTCCGGTCGCGATAGAGGGTGATTGATTTCTTCTCGTGAGTAGGTCATATACTGGCGAGTAAATTCCGGTCAATGAGTTTCTCGGTCTGGCCTTCGCCAGAGATGCAGGAGACTTCTCGCCAATGCCTCAAGCCACCGATCCGATCGTCATCGCAGCGGCTGCCAGAACGCCCTTGGGAAGTTTCCAGGGCGCTCTCAAGTCGGTGACCGCAACATCGCTCGGGTCGACCTCGCTGGGCGCCGCGCTTCAGAGAGCGGATCTCGATGCCGGGGATGTTGACGAGGTCATCATGGGCTGCGTCCTTCCGGCGGGGCTCGGTCAGGCGCCGGCACGGCAGGCTGCCATTGGGGCGGGTCTCCCTGACAGCGTGCCATGTTCCACCCTCAACAAGGTCTGCGGCTCGGGAATGAAGGCGGTCATGTTGGCTGCCGACCTCATTTCAGCCGGAAGTGCCGATATCGTGTTGGCTGGGGGAATGGAGAGCATGACCAATGCGCCATACCTCCTTGAAAAAGCGCGGGCCGGATACCGACTCGGTCACGGCCGGATCATGGATCACATGTTTCTCGATGGCCTCGAGGATGCCTATGACAAGGGGCGTTCGATGGGGACATTCGCGGAGGACACGGCCGCTCACTATCAATTTACGCGCCAGGCTCAGGATGCGTTCGCGCTGGCATCGCTGCAGCGTGCACTCGCGGCGATCGAAAGCGGACGCTTCGCTCCCGAGATCGTCGCCGTCGACGGCGTCTCCACCGACGAGCAACCTGGAAGGGCGAAGCCGGAGAAAATCCCTCTGCTCAAGCCAGCGTTCCGGGAGGGGGGTACTGTGACGGCCGCGCAGTCTTCGTCCATTTCGGACGGCGCGGCGGCCCTTGCCGTCATGCGCATGTCCGAAGCCGAGAAACGGGGAATCACGCCCCTGGCGGTGATCAAGGGACATGCCGGCCATGCGCATGCGCCGGCATGGTTCACCACCGCGCCCGTTTTCGCGATCCAGAAGCTGCTCGACAAAGTCGGGTGGCGGGCGACGGATGTCGATCTCTACGAGATCAACGAGGCGTTTGCCGTCGTCGTGATGGCCGCGATGCGCGATCTCAGCATTCCGCACGACGTGGTGAACGTCAACGGCGGAGCGTGCGCGCTTGGACATCCCATTGGCTGTTCCGGCGCGCGTATCCTCGTGACCCTTTTGGCGGCTCTGCGCGCGCAGGGCCTGACACGTGGTGTCGCCTCACTCTGCATCGGCGGAGGTGAAGCCACCGCCGTCGCCGTCGAACTGATTTGAAGCGCGCGAGGCTAGACGTTGATGCACTTGACGGAAGATCAACGTCTGGTTCGCGACACAGCGCAACGGTTCGCCCAGGAAAGGCTGAAGCCGCATTCCGCCGAATGGGAGCGCAACCGCACCTTTCCGCGTGAGATAATCCGCGAGATGGGGCGACTCGGGTTCATGGGCATGCTCGTCCCGGAGGAATTCGGGGGATCGAAGACGGATTTCGTCTCCTACGCTTTGGCGATCGAAGAGATCGCTGCAGGCGATGGTGCCCTGTCGACCGTGATGAGCGTTCACAATTCGGTCGGCTGCGGGCCGATCTGCGGCTATGGAACAGTCGCCCAGAAGGAACGATTTCTTCCGTCGATGGCGCAGGGCGGCTGGCTCGGCGCTTTTTGCCTCACGGAGCCTCACGCGGGTTCCGATGCCTCCGCTTTGAAGACCCGGGCGCGCAAGACCGACGTCGGTTACGTGATCAACGGCGTCAAGCAATTCGTCACATCAGGCAAGAACGCGGATGTCGCCATCGTTTTCGCGGTAACAGATTTCGATGCCGGCAAGCGCGGCATCAGCGCCTTCATCGTTCCGACCGACACGCCCGGATATCGCGTCGTGGGTGTGGAGCACAAGCTCGGACAGCACCTGTCCGACACCGCACAGATTGCCTTCGACGATCTCGAGCTCACCAGTGACTTGCTCCTTGGGGAAGAGGGGCAAGGCTATCGCATCGCGCTCTCCAATCTGGAAAGTGGGCGCATTGGGATCGCGGCGCAGGCTGTCGGGATGGCGCGTGCCGCGTTGGAGGCGGCAATTGCCTATGCGAGTGAACGACAAAGCTTCGGGATCAAAATTGCCGGCCATCAAGCCGTATCGTTCCGCCTCGCCGACATGGCCACCAAAGTGGAAGCCGCGCGGCAGCTCGTGCTGCATGCCGCGGCGCTGAAGGATGCAGGCCTGCCGGCCCTGAAGGAAGCGTCCATGGCCAAGCTCTTCGCCTCAGAAATGGCGGAGGGCGTTTGCTCCGACGCGATTCAGATACATGGCGGCTACGGATACATGGCCGATTTCCCAGTCGAGAAAATCTATCGCGACGTTCGCGTGTGCCAAATCTACGAAGGCACCAGCGACATTCAGCGGATGGTCATCGCGCGGGAGTTGAGCRCCAATGGATAGTTGCGGCGTAACCGAGACCGGAGGTTATGAGGTGAGCGGCAGAAGCTACAAGTTCATCGTCCTTACGAACGCGGTCGAAGGGCGCGATGAGGCATTCAACGCGTGGTACTCCGACCGTCACATTCCCGACGTGCTGGATATTCCGGGCATCGTGTCGGCGCAGCGTTACGAATTGGCGGACGTCCAACGCGTCAGCGCGCCACCGTACCGGTATCTCGCCATATACGATATCGAAACTGATGATCTCGCCGGCGTCGCAAACGAGATCGGCCGCCGTGCAGGTACGGACGCGATGGTCATTTCCGATGCGATGGCGTCGGAGAAGCTTCCACTGATCTTCAAGCCGCTGGACTAGGGCATGGCTGGGCGCGTTGGAG
>NZ_JBFUKD010000455.1:0-3145 GCF_056401005.1 Microvirga sp. P4_G7
AACAGCGGCCGTACATCGATAGGATTGATGTCATTGACCTTAATAAGGAAATTAGCCCGGTGGCGGAAGACGGTGACAGYGCGGCGCAGGTGAGCCGCCCTCGGGGTGTATCGCTTCGCGTCAGTATCGCGACTTCGTTCGTAATTCTGCTGATGTTGATTTGCAGTGTCCTGACCTGGTACACGTACAGTCGCAATTCGCGCCTCATGTTGAGGTTTGCAGATTCCTTTCTCGACGCGGCCAGCAAGTCGACGATCGACAACACCGCTTACCTCCTTGAACCTGTGAGAGCCGCGGTCGGCGAACTCGCCGTCATTGGCGAGATCCATCCTGATTTGCTCGACCAGCCCGAGATGTTGCGCCATCTCCTTAAGGTTCTGGAATCGTATCCGCATGTCTATGGCGCCTATATCGGCTTCGAAGCGAGCGGCAATTTCATACAAGTCGTCCGCATAACACCGGACGACAAATGGCTCGGGCCAAATACCCGACGCATTCCAGCCGGAACGAAATTCGCACTACGGACGCTCGAACGAGCCGCGTCCCAGTCGACCGACAGCTACCGCTTCATCGAAAGCTGGGACACTCCTACCGGCTCCGACAATATCACAGGAGTAACGTATGACCCGCGTGAGCGGCCGTTCTACACGGGCGCGGCCCAACGCGGCGGGCGCTACCTGTCCGACATCTATCTATTCGCCAGCAACGGGAAGCCCGGCATTACGATCAGTGAGCCTTTCTTCACCAAGGATGGTAAGCTTCTCGGAGTGGTCGCTGCCGATATCACGCTCGACAGCATGTCATCGTTTCTCGATCGACAGCGGATTGGCGAGACCGGCATCGCGTTCATCGTCGATGATCGCGATCGCGTGATCGCCTTTCCCGATGCAAAAAAGACGGTTCGGATCGACGGTCCGGACATATCGCTTCCGACCGTGAGCGACCTCAACCTGCCGTATGTGAGCGCCGCCTTCAATCTCAAGCGAAGCGGCTCTGGATCGAACTTTACCTACACCTGGAACGATGTGGATTATCTCGCCAGATTCGAGTCTTTTCCCAAAACGTTCGACAAGGCCTGGAGTATTGCGATTCTAGTGCCGGTCAACGACTTTGTCGGCGCGCTTAAGGAAACGACCCGCGACATTCTGCTGATATCGCTCTTGGTCAGCATCGCATCCATCCTCGCGATCAACTGGGTGGCGCTGCGCATCACACGACCCATCCTCCAGGTGATCGACGAGACGAAAAAAATCAGACGGTTCGTGCTGGACGGCGATGTTCAAGTGTCGTCGCGCATCACGGAAATCATCCAGCTCGTGGACGCCATGCAGGCGATGAAAGCTGCGGTGCAGACCTTCTCTCGCTTTGCCCCGCGCACTCTGGTGCAGCAACTGCTGGCGAGCGGGCGCTCCCTCGAGCTCGGAGGGCAACCCCAGCGCCTGAGTATCATGTTCACGGACTTGGCCGGCTTTTCGCTCCTTTCCGAGCGCTTGCCCGCGCGAGAGCTGATGCTGCAGATATCGCGACATCTGGATCTCGTAAGTGGAATCGTCATCGGCAACAACGGTACAATCGACAAGTTCATTGGCGACGCCACAATGGCCTTTTGGGGAGCCCCGCTTGCCCAACCTGATCATGCCTACAATGCTTGCCGGTCAGCACTCGAAATCCAAACCGCGATGTTGGCATTGAACGTTGAGGCGGAGCGCAGCGGCCTTCCGATCATGAGAGCTCGCATCGGTATCCACACAGACACGGTCGTCGTCGGAAATATCGGGTCTGCGGAGCGCATGAGCTACACCGCGATCGGCGATGGCGTGAACATCGCGTCGCGTCTGGAAGGCATCAACAAAGTCTACGGCACATCCATTTGCGTCAGTGATGCTGTCTTTCGGGAAACCGGCGACAGGTTTCTTATGCGACCGATTGATCATGTGGCGGTGAAAGGGCGGCGAACGGGGCTGACGATCTACGAGTTAATGGCTTCGCGGGACGCGCCGTCGGCGCCGGCGACCGTGGAATCCCAGAGCGATCTCGCCATGCGGACGGCCAAAGGTTTCTTTCTCTATCTGGATCGAAAGTGGGACGAGGCGTACGAAGTCTATTCAGACGCAGCGGAACGATATCCAAGCGACGCCGTCGTGGCTAAATTGGCGGCGCGCTGCCGAGAATTGGCGCAGAATCCTCCCGGGGCGAACTGGAGCGCTGTCGTCGAGTTGAGCGGGTAAAGTCATGGAGCGCCGACCGGGAGCTCGCGAACGCTGTGATGCTCGATAGCCTCCGCATCATCGAGCCAGAGTGGCGCGATCGCCATGGTCTGGCTCCAACGGCAAATCTTCGGAGTTGCCGAGCAAAGCCCAATCTTCAGCGGGATCGCAGACGAGCGCGACCGCCGCGCAGTTCGAATAGACGATGAGAACCGTCCGAATGATGTCGGCCAACGGATCAATGGTGATGAACAGAATGAGGGCGGCTTCCAATGGCAGTCCCAGCGGAGCGAACGCCAGGCCGAGTAACGAGATCGTCAGAATACCGGTCGTTCCCGAAGAGGCGACGCCTGCCAGGAGTGAGCCGACGAAGATGATGAGATACGCCTCTGGACCGAGAGAGACGTCGTAGAGTTCGGCGACAAAGACGGTCGCTACGGCGTAGTAGAGAGTCGGCCCATAGCGACAAAGCGTGATACCCAACGGAGCAACCAGCTCCACCATGGTACGATCGAATCCCAGGTTGTCGGTCGTCGCCTTGATGACCGAAGGGATGGACGCAATCGAACTTCTTGTTCCCGCTGCAATCAGCACCGGCTCACGAAGAGCGAGCAAAGATTGAAAGTAGCCGATCCGGTGGCGAACGCGCCACCAAATCAATAGACTGCTCACGATGAGTACGATCAGTGCAGCCAAGGAGAAAGTCGCCAGGAAATTTACCATGGCGGCCAAGGGCTCGAGTCCCACCAGCGCGATCTGGCTCGCCACCAAGGCACAGAGAGCGAACGGAAGAGAGTAGTTCACCCAGGTGATGACGCGTTGGCTCGCGTGATAGATCGTTTCCAGCGTGGTCGAAAAAGAGTCGGTGCCATCGCCCCGGATAAACCCGACCGCCGCGCCGAAGATGATGGCAAAGAACAGTACCTTCAGATTGTCGC
>NZ_JBFUKD010000456.1:0-3142 GCF_056401005.1 Microvirga sp. P4_G7
GTTCACCAACGTGAACGATTTCCGCTGCATTCTGGTCAGGGCGAACCAGGACGTTGCATAAGAGATGCTTGAAGGATGGCGATCTTTCCGTTGCAGGGGAGATTGCACAAAAGATGGTTCGATGACGAAAATTGCAATTCTCGCCGACGTTCATTTTCACGATGTCTATGGCGACTATGATTTCGATGGCCCTGAAATCTCTTCGGCGGCAAGACGTGTCAGTGCGCGCACGCTGCGGGACAGCGTAAACTCGACACGGATCTTCAATGAAAACTATTTCGCGTTCTTGGCGGTGCTGGATGATCTTGTCGCGCGCGACATTCGTCACGTGGTGCTTGTCGGCGACTATTCCGATGACGGACAGCGTGCGACGCTCGACGGGTTGAAGAAGGTGCTCGACCGCTACCGCGCGCAGTACGGCATGGCCTTCTACGCGACGGTCGGCAATCACGACGTCAGAACTCCAGTTGGAAAAAATCACGACAAGCGCTTTCTCAACGGCGACGGCTCGCACACTCTCGTGACGAGTTCGCATGTGATGAAGTCGAGCGGACCACAGATCGTGACCGACAAGATGTTCGGCCTCGGTTACGGCGATGCCGTTCTTGCGATGGCGGAAGCGGGTTTTTTCCGCCGCCCGCAATTCCTTCATTGGGAAACGCCGTTCGGCGAGATTGATGATCTCGCCACGCGAACTTTCGAGATCCGTTCGCGCGACGGCGCGAATGTCAGGCGGACGATCGATGCTTCATATCTCGTCGAGCCGTTCGAAGGACTTTGGCTCGTGTCGATCGATTCCAATGTCTATGTACCCAAGAACGGTGATTTTCCGCCGCATGAACCAAAGGGATATGTGGAGAGTTCCGACGCAGGATGGAATGCGGTGCTGGAACACAAGGCGTTTATCTTCGACTGGCTCGCGGATGTTCAAAAGCGAGCGCGTTCGCTCGGCAAGAAACTCCTCGTGTTCTCGCATTATCCGGTCGTCGATTTTCTGAGAGGAACTGTCGCGGCCGAGGAGAAACTCCTTGGATCGACCGGATTTGCGCGACGTTCTCCATCTCCCGCCGCGAGTGACGCGTTCGCGCGAACCGGTATCGGCCTGCACTTCAGTGGTCACCTTCATGTCAATGTGGTCAGCGTTCATGAGAGCGAGCATGGCCGCTTGATCAACGTGGCCGTGCCTTCACTCGCCGGATATCCGCCCGCCTACAAGATTGTCACCCTCGACGACGCGGACATCAAGATCGAGACTGTCGTCRTTCGCGACGTGCCGAATTTCGATACCTTCTTTAACCTCTACCGAAGCGAACTCACCGCCACGGCGGAACGTCCCAGTTCCGTTTTGGAGGCGCGAGACTATTACGCATTCGTGCGTGCACATATGTCTGAACTCGTGAGCCATCGCTACCTGACGAAGGAATGGCCACACGACTTGTTGCCCCTGATCGCGCGATTGACTGGCTCGGATCTGCTCTTCTTGGCCGCGATCGATGAGCCGCTCGATGCCGCGGACGTGCTCGCGGCGATCGAGGATCGTATCAGAGACGCGCCGGATGCTCTGCAACGCGTAACCTTCAAAGACATGGTGGTCGATTGGTATCGCCTTCGGCACGCGTCCGATCTGGCTTTCGCCGATATCGGCGCAGAGCGGATCGCCACATATCGGCAGATCATCGATCGTTTCGCGCGGCATCGAGGCAGCGCCGGAGTGCAGGGGCGTCTGGCGCTCTTCGCCGACATCATGCGTGCCTATCTCGATGGGCTGTCCGCGAAGCATATGAAAGTCGATTGGGTTGATGGACAGATTCGTACATTTGAGACGCCTGTCCACGCCGATTTCACCGAGCGTTCCGTCGCCTGATCGGTTGAGAATATCCTAAGGTTGAGCCACAAGGCCCACTATTCTGAGTGAGCGAGCCATTTCGGGCATCGCTTGTCGCAAGGGAAGTCTACGATGATCGATCTCAAGCCCTGGCTCATCGAAGAAGCCCTACCATTTTGGAAGTCTCGCGGGTGGGACGGCCGCTATGGGGGGGTCCACGAGCAGATGTTGTGGGACGGGTCGCCCGATCTGAGAGCGATCAAACGGGTGCGCGTCCAAGCCCGGCAGATCTACGTCTACAGCCACGCGGCCGAATTGGGGTGGTTTCCGGACGGAACGAGCTTTGCGCTCGAGTTGCTCGATTGGATGCTGCGCAAGGCGAGAGCGCCCGATCGCGAGCCGGGTTTCGTGCATCTTCTGCACCCCGACGGCTCGGTCGCGGATCACCGGCGCGACACTTACGATCACATGTTCATTCTATTGGCATTGGCTTGGCTCGCGCGTGCGAGTGGGGACGCGCAAGTGCGAGGCCTTGTCGACCAGTTGCAAGACTTTATCGATGAGAGATTGACGGCGCGCGACGGAGCACTTTTCGAGGGTGTGCCCGTATCGCTTCCTCGACGTCAGAATCCGCATATGCATTGCTTCGAGACCATGTTGGCGCTGCATGAGACGCTCGAATATCCCGGTGCGCTCGGTCGTGCGGACAAGATCCGCCAAATGTTGGTGGAGCGATTTTTGAGCCCCGCTCCGAAATTGCGCGAGTATTTCAATGATGACTGGACGGTTCGACCGGGACCGGAAGGCGAGAGCGTCGAGCCTGGGCATCAGGCGGAATGGACGTGGCTGCTTCGGCGTTTCGAGAAACTGACAAACCGTGCGGCAGATCCGTTGGCGAGCGCGCTTCTGGACGATGCCCTGAAGCGCGCCGACACCAAAACCGGATTCCTGCCGGACGAGGCAGACAGTCGGGGTGGAATCCGTCGCGCAACACGACGTCTCTGGCCGCAAACGGAGCTCGCGAAGGCCTGGCTGGCGGAAGCCGAGATCGGACGCGAAACCGCCCTCGACCGGGCCATACGGAGCCTTGAACAATTGCGGGACGTCTATCTTGCAAAACCATTCAAGGCCGGCTGGATCGATCAGTTCGGCCCGGATGGCGAGGTTGTAGTCGATCGGGTGCCAGCGAGCACTCTTTACCATATTCACGTCGCCGTCGTAGAAGCCGATCGCGTATTGGCTGGACAGGGGGCTCGATGAGCAATGTTCGCGTTGGAATCGACGTAGGCGGTACCAAAATTGCCGCCGTCGTTCTGG
>NZ_JBFUKD010000457.1:0-3132 GCF_056401005.1 Microvirga sp. P4_G7
GCCACGCACTCCGCTCGGCTTCACTGCTGCGCAGGATGTCGGCGAGCTTCTGGCCCATCAGGCCTTCCGTCGTTGATCCGACCAGCATGGCGAAATGCGCATTGACGAAAACAGCCCTGCCCTGGCGATCGACTGCGCTGATCATGGCCGGCACCGTATCGATGACTTGCGCCAAAGCTTCTCGGCTGTTGCGCACATGCTCTTCGTGCGAGCGCTCGCTGCGGATCAGCTGCTGCTCGAGCATTTGAGCCCGGCTCTGGATGAATTGCTGCTGCCGATGCAATTTCAGGAGATTGCGGGCCCGCGTGATGAACTCGTAATGGTCGACCGGACTGTTCAGGAAATCCGTCGCGCCGGCCTCCAACGCCCGCAACCTGAAGGTTCTATCGTCATAGGCGGTGATGACGATGACTGGAACAGCGGCGCCATGGGTCTTGTTGCGCAAGAGGCGTGTGAACTCGGCCCCGTCGAAACCGGGCATCTTGTAGTCGGTGATGATGAGATCGGGCGCATTCCCGTCCAGCCAATCCAGGGCATCCTGAGGATTGCTGAACGTCTGGATCGCCACGCCCTCCTCGAGCGACAGCGCCAGACGCGAGAATATGTTTCGGTTCGTTATCCGATCATCGACTATCAGAATGAGCGACATGCCACCTCCCTCTGGCGCTGCATCCTCAGACGAAAGGACTCACGATTGCGCGGGTATTTTCCCTTTGGCTTGCGGCAAAGTATCATTGCACGCGAAGCACATGACGCGCAATTCGCAACGAAGTTTCACTCGAGGTGCCTGGAGAGGCGAAAGAGCCCTTTCAGCCCTGTGGCTGAGAGGGCGGATCGGATTTACCACGTCTCGCGAATTAGGCCGAAAGTGCCTGCTGGGTCACAAGATTCCGCTCCCAAGCGAGGGCGTGGGCGATGATCGTATCCAGATCGTCGCGGGCCGGGCGCCAACCGAGCCGCTTTTGGACCTCTCCCGCCGCCGCGACAAGCGTGGCCGGGTCACCCGATCGCCGCGCCATTCTGCGCGTCGGGAAATCGACTCTCGAGACCCGTTTGACGCCCTCGATGACCTCAAGGACCGACCGCCCGCGACCGTAACCGCAATTGAGGGTGACGCTCCCTCCCCCGTCCGACAGATAATCCAGGGCGAGAAGATGCGCGTTGGCGAGATCCGAAACGTGGATGTAGTCGCGCAGGCACGTCCCGTCCGGCGTCGGGTAATCCGTGCCATAGATCTCCACCCCCGAGCGCTGCCGAAGGGCGGCCTGCGTGGCAATCTTGATCAGATGCGTCGCCCGCAATCCCGATTGCCCGCTCCGGCCTTCCGGATCGGCTCCGGCGACGTTGAAATAGCGAAGCACCACGTATCTCAGCGGATGCGCCGCGGCGGCGTCCCTCAACATTGTTTCAGTCATCAACTTCGATGCGCCATAGGGTGAGACCGGTTGGAGCGTGGCCGTCTCCGGGATCGGGCTCACCGATGCGTTGCCGTAGACGGCCGCCGTGGAGGAAAAGATCATTCGCTCGACGCCGTTCTTGATCGCCGAATCGATGAGGGTTCGGGAATTGACGGTGTTGTTGAAATAGTAGTTCAGCGGCTCGATGACGGAATCCGGAACCACGATCGAGCCGGCGAAATGGGCGATCGCTTCGATCTGGTGCTCTCGAATGACCTCGCCCAGCAATTCTGCATCGCCGCAATTGCCTTGCACGAACGGCACCTGCGGAGGCACGAGCCACCGGAAGCCCGTGCTGAGGTCATCGAGGACGACGACCTTCCGCCCCGCATCCAACAGGGCCAGAACCATGTGGCTGCCGATATACCCGGCCCCGCCGGTCACCAGAATTGTCATGTCGCCTCTCTCCGCTGAGTTTGCGCGATCGTGTCGCGCGACGTTCAAGGTTGCTCGGAAATTGCCACTGGAACCCGGACGAGGTCGCGGTCCCACGTGACCTTGCAGTTCTTCAGCTGGTATCGCGTCAGATACAGAAAGCCGCTTCGGCCGAAGTCTTCGAAGGACGGTGTCCGCGCAGCGGGGTCGATCAGGGTCGGGTAAAAATAGCTGTGCTCGTCGCCGCACGACTTGTTCCACAGAAGCTGAGCTTCCATGACGAGAGAGGGCTCGCTCCACTGCAAGAGATCGGACGACGTCGCCGTGAAAAACCCTTCGACCGTGCGGCCGTCACGATTTCGGCGTTTGTCGCCGAAGACCGCGATGAACGCTCCGGTGTCTGGGTGTTTCACCACCCCGCCGATCATGCGGCCGAGCAGATTGGGCGCCACGGGCGCGCAGACATGCGCCGCGACATCTTCGATTTCATTCCGGAACGGGTCGACAAAGGTCGCCGCGAAGTCCTTTCCGTCCCACGCCCGCCATGAGGATGGGTCGTCGAGCGTCCTGGTCCGGATCAAGCAATTGCCGCGGCGTTGCGCCCTGTAGCCGTCCGCGAAGATAAACGCGTAGTACCATCCCTCGCGCATGAAGATGTTGCTCGGGTTCGAATACCCCACGCGCGCGTTTCGGTCCGTCGGAAACCCGTACGGGAGCGTGGCGACGACGGGGGGGCGTCCCTCGGATTTCTCAGCCTGAAAAGACCTCCCGCCGTCACGCGAGACGAGCGCCGTCACGGTGTTCAGGAGACAAGGGCTGTAGCGCCCGGCCGGACATTGTCCCGGGGTCCGGTCTCCCCGCATCTCGGTATGGGCAAGCGCGTAGACCTCTCGACCGTTCGCCGTGTAGACGCCGCCGATCCAACTGAGATCGTCGAACTCGGCAAGCTTCGCCGAACGACCCGCCTCGAACAACAGCGAACAATCCGGTCGGACCGCATCGAGACTTTTTCCGACGAGAGCACGGTTGTCGTTGTGGCTGACGACGACGCGCGTCTCACCGTCGGCAGAGCGGAAGGCTCGCGCCGAAGCGTCGGGCACGTTCGTCCTGGTGCACGCATCGCGCGACCAATCGAAGACGGTTTCAACGGGTCCTGTGGTCGCGATGGAGAGCCGGCTTCCGCCGGCCTCCACGCTCGAACCAAGGGCGAGGCCGATCGTCGCCACGACAGCCGCAGCGACGATCCTTCCGCGATATGTCATCACGCGACCTGCTGCACTTGTTCTCCCGTCTTCTGCAT
>NZ_JBFUKD010000458.1:0-3125 GCF_056401005.1 Microvirga sp. P4_G7
GACGGGCGGGCCGTTCGGCGCGGTTGTCGTGCGCGACGGACAAGTCCTCGCTGCTTCGGGCAACAGCGTGTTGCGCGACAACGACCCTTCGGCTCATGCCGAAGTCAATGCCATGCGCGCCGCCTGCAAGAAAGTCGGTGCGCCGAACTTGAAGGGCGCGACCCTGTTTACCAGCTGCGAGCCGTGTCCGATGTGCTATTCGACCGCCTATTGGGCGCGGATCGAGCGCATCTATTACGCGGCCGCCTGGACCGACTACGCCGATCTTTTCGATGATTCCAACATCAGCGCAGACATGAAAAAGCCGTATGCGGAGCGGGCCGTCGCTGTCGAGCAGATGATGCAGGCTGACGCACAGCAGGTTTGGCTCGAATACCGCAAGATGCCGGAAAAGACGCGCTACTGAGCTGCCGATCACAGCGGGGCGCAGGTCGTAACATAGGATTTTGTGCCCCGCATCGACCCGCTCGGTGCCCGTCTGTTCCATTTAACAGGCGGGCAGGGCTTGCGCACCCCGACCCGCAACGTTAGAGAACGCAAGCCTTGTGAGGCATCGGGGTGTAGCGCAGTCTGGTAGCGCATCTGCTTTGGGAGCAGAGGGTCGCAGGTTCGAATCCTGCCGCCCCGACCAATCACTGGGCGTTTGACGAGAGAAGACCTTTCATGCCCGCACGGATCTATAAGCCCGCCAAGTCAGCCACCCAGTCGGGCATGGCCCGGACCAAGCAATGGCTTCTCGTGTTCGAGCAGGACAGGTCGCGTGAGATCGAGCCCCTGATGGGCTGGACGAGTTCGGGCGACACGCGTCAGCAGCTACGCTTGTGGTTCGACACCAAGGAAGAGGCAATGGCCTACGCCCAGCGCGAAGGCATCCCCTATCGGGTCGAGGAGCCGCAAGAACCCAAGCGCCGGATCATGGCTTATTCGGACAATTTCAAGTTCAATCGAGTCGGTCCCTGGACCCATTGACGGCCCACGAGGCATCGGGGCCCCGTAGCTCAGCTGGATAGAGCAACTGCCTTCTAAGCAGTAGGTCGCAGGTTCGAGCCCTGCCGGGGTCGCCAAGGGCTATGTCGACAATGGGGATCGCCGGGCTGCGTAGTCCCGGAAACCACAAGAACTACGCACCTGCGGCCGAAGGGAACGAGTGCAGGGTCGTGAGCAGGAAACGATCGTCTGCCACTACCATGTGAATTTCGCACCCAGCCGGCCGCTGATGCTGTGGTCTTTGCCACTGTCGAATCCGAAGTTGTAGTCGGCCGCCGCGAAGATGCTGGCGTTCTGCGTTACCTGACCCGATACGCCGACGCCCACCTGACCCCAGGTTCCGCCGAGATCAGTCCTCAGCACGACTGAGTTGAACCCGAGGGGGCCGGAGAAGGTGGTCTTCGCGTCAGCGCCCAACGCGTGCCACACATTGGCGCGCGCCCAGGTCGTCACGCGGTTGCCGTTCTCCATGGACCAGTTCTTTGTAAGGCGCGCGCCGAGGCGGCCATAGAGCGTGTCCGTTCCCTCGATATGGATCTGACCGAAACTGTCGCCGCCGCCGTCGATCGCCACATGCTGATAGATTAGTTGCGCCTGAGGTTCGATGGCCCACCCGGCTCCGAGCGCGAAGGGATAGCCGCTCTCGAGCGAGGCCGCGAAACCCCAGCCACTCGAATTCAGTTTCTCACCGAGAACAGATTCCGCCGTGACCTGATCGTACCATGTTCCCTGCGCAACAGCGTCGATGTACCAGCCGCTCGCGCCCTTCCTTGTCCAGTATCCGCCGAACGAATAGCCATCCATGGATGTGGAGCCCGCCTTGCCACCATAGACGCGCTGCACATCGCTATCGATGCGCCCGGCTCCTATGAACAAACCGGCGACGTCGCGCACTCCATCGCCCGACGGTTGGCGATAAAGATCGATACCAAGCTGAAACCCCGCGAAGCCGAAGCTGTAGGACGGCCCGGACTTGTAGAACTTGTTCAGTCGGGCGTCGTCGCCGAAGCCGCTGTACCCGACATTGCCGCTCGCCCCGAACAGGCGACCCCATACAGGATAACGGCTCTGCCCGGCCGCGTATGTTGCGTTCGCTTCGGATGTGATTGTGCAACGGTAGTTGCGCGCCGCGTCCTTGCACCAAACGGTCCGCGTCGTTGCCGCCGGCGTCGGGTCTGAGTAATCCTCGCCGACGCGGTCGTGATAGGTTCCAAGCATTGCGAACCCGAATTTGCTCGCCAATGCCGGGATCGCCATGGCAGTGGCGACCTCCGCGCGAAAGTTCGGCTTCGGTGACGGCGGAGGTGAAGGTGGCGAAGGAGGAGGTGGGGGAGGCGGTTCGATGGTGCTGCGCAGATACCAGTTTCCATCTCTGACATCGCCGCCAACGCCGTTGTGATAGAGCAAATACTCATAGGCACCGCCCGCGACGCGCCGGCCGAGAGCGAAGGCGTCCCCGGACGAAGCGGACTTATTGCGCACTTCAACCACCTCGACGCCGTTGCCGGTTGTGAATGCGCCTGCCGATGTCGGGTCGACCGAAACCAAAACCCGCGTCGGACCGCCAGCTCCGGTCAGAGTCGAGTCGACGATCAACATGTCTGAGCGTGAATTCGTCTGGCCGCCGTACGGAATCCCCTCATTGAGGATGGTATTGATCAGAAGCTGACCTCCGTTCGAAACAAATACGCCGCTTCCGGCCTGCATCACGCCGCCGATGACACCAGGTCCGCCCGTGACCACCAGCGTGTTGCCAACAACTGAGCCGCGCAAATCGATGACGCCCGTGTTGGAGAAACTGTCGAGTCTCACGAGCTGGCCCTGCAGGAGGCCCTCGCGGTTGAAATCATAGAAGGTGGGTTCGAGTGTGCGGCTATTGATGCCTGTGGTCGGCACATAGTAGCCCGTGGAATTCGTGACCGGAGCACCGGCAACCGCACCGAGGTTCACGACGCCGCCTGCCTCATTCTGAAACGTGCTGGTGCCGGCGCCGAAGTCCGACACCGCAACACTTTTGGTGTCGCGGGTTCCGTCACCGTCCGTGTCGGCGAAGTTGCGTATCGACCRGGCTCCAGCATTGGTAAAGGTGACGGCGGATGTTGACGCAAACACTTGGCCGGTCATCGCGCCGCTATTGT
>NZ_JBFUKD010000459.1:0-3121 GCF_056401005.1 Microvirga sp. P4_G7
GATCAGGTGGGACTCGTCCACGGCAAGCTTGCCCCCCGCGACAAGGACGAGGCGATGGAGCGCTTCGCGCGCGGGGACACCAAGATCTTGGTCTCGACGACTGTGATCGAAGTCGGGGTCGACGTGCCTGAGGCGACCATCATGGTGATCGAGCATGCGGAACGGTTCGGGTTGGCGCAGTTGCATCAGTTGCGCGGCCGGATCGGACGTGGGTCGCGATCCTCGACATGCCTTCTCGTCTACAAGGGGCCGCTTGGTCAGACCGCGCAGGCGCGCCTTGAAATGATGCGCCAGACGGAGGACGGCTTCAAAATCGCGGAGGAGGATCTACGACTGCGCGGCGAAGGCGAAATTCTCGGCACGCGACAATCGGGATTGCCCGGGTTCAAGCTCGCGCGGCCGGATGTGGACGGCGAACTTCTCGGCGCCGCACGGGACGATGCGCGACTGATCGTCGAGCGAGACCCGGAACTCGTCAGCGAACGGGGGCAGGCGCTGCGGGTCCTGCTTTACCTGTTCGAACGCGACGCCGCGATCCGCTTGCTTCGCGCCGGTTGAGCGTCACTCGACGGTCACGGACTTAGCCAGATTGCGCGGCTGGTCGACGTCTTTGCCCATGAAGACCGCCGTGTGGTACGCGAGCAGCTGTATCGGGATCGAATGGATGAGCGGCGCGATCATCGGATGGGCCATGGGCATTACGATGGTCGCCATGGTGTCCAAGCCTGCCTCGAGCGCTCCCTTCTCGTCCGTGATGAGAATGATACGACCGCCCCGCGCAGCAACTTCCTGCATATTCGAAACAGTCTTTTCGAAAATGTGATCGTAGGGGGCGATCACGATGACCGGCAGCGTTTCGTCGATGAGCGCGATCGGGCCATGCTTCAGTTCGCCTGCGGCATATCCCTCGGCGTGGATGTAGGAGATCTCTTTCAGCTTCAGAGCTCCCTCGAGTGCCAGAGGATAAGAGGTCCCGCGGCCGAGGTAGAGAACGTCTTTCGCCTTCGATAGTTCGCGCGCCAGGACCTCGATCTGGGCCTCGCGCTTCAGGGCTTCGCTAAGAAGACCGGGAACGCCGATCAGTGCGTCGAGCAGAGACCGTTCATCATCCTGCGAAATGGTGCCTCGAGCACGACCGGCGGCGACGGCGAGGCAGAACAAGACCGCCAATTGGCAGGTAAAGGCCTTCGTCGAGGCAACGCCGACTTCGACGCCGGCAAGCGTCGGCGCCACCACCGCGCTCTCGCGCGCCATGGTCGAGGTCGGCACGTTCACCACGGACATGATGTGCTGCCCGTTGTCCTTTGCGTAACGGAGGGACGCCAGGGTATCGGCCGTCTCTCCCGATTGCGACACAAACAGCGACAAGCCGCCTGGATCAAGGGGAGCTTCCCGATAGCGAAACTCGGACGCGACATCGATCTCGACAGGAATGCGTGCCAGACGTTCGAACCAGTACTTCGAGATCAGCCCCGCGAGGTACGCAGTCCCGCATGCCGAGATCGAAATTCGCCGCAGATCCTTGAAATCGAACGGCAACTCGAAGGGCAACTCGATCCGCCCGGCCGCAAAATTCACGTAATGAGCCAGCGTTCGTCCGACGACCTCCGGCTGTTCGTGGATCTCCTTCACCATGAAATGACGGTGGTTGCCTTTGTCGGCGATGAAGGCACTGGTGACGATCTTGTTTCGCTGACGCTGCACGCGTTGTCCGGAGGCGTCGTGAATCTCGACGCCATGGCGGCTCAGCGTCGCCCAGTCGCCATCTTCCAGATAGGTGATCTCATCGGTGAAGGGAGCCAGCGCCAAGGCGTCCGAACCGAGATAGGACTCGCCTGCTCCGTGTCCGATGGCGAGGGGTGCGCCGTGTCGCGCGCCGATCAGAAGATCGTCTTCACCGCTAAACAGGAAACCAAGAGCAAAAGCGCCGCGAAGCCGGGGAAGAGTCACCGCGACGGCCTCGATCGGACCACGACCCTGATGCATCTCATAGGTGACGAGCTGGGCGACGACTTCCGTATCGGTCTCTGTTTCGAACGTGATGCMCTTGGCCTCGAGGCCGGTCTTCAACTCACGGAAATTCTCGATGATCCCGTTATGAACGACGGCGACCTTGTCCGTCGCATGCGGATGAGCGTTCGTGACATTGGGTTTGCCGTGCGTCGCCCACCGGGTGTGTCCTATCCCGATGGTGCCCGTCAGAGGCGCTTCGGAGAGGGCCACTTCGAGATTGCGGAGCTTTCCCTCCGCGCGACGGCGTTCGATCTTTTCACTTTCGAGCGTTGCGACACCCGCGGAATCATAGCCGCGATATTCGAGCCTCTTGAGCGCGTCGACGATCTGATCTGCAACGGGATCCTTGCCAACGATTCCGACGATACCGCACATAGTTAGCCCTGCTCTCTCAGATTCCGATTTAATGCCACGCTTGCAGCTTTGCTATAGCTGTCCTTTGTACACCTCAAATCAACTTGAGTGACCGATTGTTTCGGGATTACCTCATTTGGGTTTCGCGGCGAGAGATTTCTGCCGGAAATGCTGGGCCCAGTTCTCTTTGACGACCTGACGTCCGCGTCCGAGCGCCAGGGCATTGTCCGGCACGTTGTCGGTCACGACCGATCCCGATCCCACGAAGGCCCCTGTCCCGATCCTGACTGGAGCGACAAGCGACGAATTGGAACCGACGAAGGCATTGTCGCCGATCTCGGTCTTATACTTGCCGAAGCCGTCATAATTGCAGGTGATGGTACCCGCGCYGATGTTCACCTCGGCGCCCACGGTGGCGTCACCGAGATAGGTGAGGTGTCCGACCTTGGCGCCCGCCCCCAGTTGGGTGTTCTTGATCTCGACAAAGTTGCCTACCTTCGCCTTGGGTCCCAGCATCGCACCGGGTCGCAGACGGGCGAAGGGGCCGGCATTGGCCCCTTGCGCGAGGGTCGCTCCTTCAAGGTGGCTGAAGCTATGGACGACGGCGTGATCTGCGACCACGACGCCGGGGCCGAACACGACGTGAGGCTCGACAACGACATCCCGACCGAGTTTGGTGTCGAAGCTCAAAAAGATCGTCTCGGGCGCGACCAGGGTCGACCCATCCAGCATCGCCGCGTGACGGAGCCGCTCC
>NZ_JBFUKD010000460.1:0-3121 GCF_056401005.1 Microvirga sp. P4_G7
GACGTAGGCTTTCGGCATGGGCGGCTCCTCGAGTGCGAGGCAGCACCGAACGCCAAGCCGGGAGACCCGTCAAGCGGGTTCGCTCCCGCTCAGTAGCCCGACATCAATTTCGGGAGATCGTCGAGCAGCGAGTCGCGAGCCTGGAAGCCAGGCGGACGACCATCATTGGGCAGATCGGTCAGGAGGCGGGCGAAAAGGTAGGAGCTGCCGTCCTTTTCGGCCCAGCCGACGAACCAGCCGAACTGGCGCTCTCGATCGCGCTTGCCGCTCGGATGGACCCGAAAGCCTGAACCGGTCTTGCCGCGGACCGTCCACCCGTCCTTCGCAGAAAAGCGCGGCACCAAGGCGAGCGTCGCCTCCATCGCCTGCGCAGGAACCGGCAATTCATGGCGCAGAACCTTTCGCAGAAAAACGATCTGTTCCAAGGGCGAAATCTTGAGGGACGAACTCAGCCAGGATCGGGTCAGCCCGTTGCCGCGGCCGGGATCCCCGGTGACGTTCCTGTTACCGTAACCGAACCGGTCCACATAGGAACCGAAACGTTCTTCACCCAAGGCGCGGGTCAGCTCCTGCGAGTACCAAACGACGGAATCGGTCATCCACGTGGTGGGGTCGGTCGTCTTGCGCCAGCTTTCGCGCGCGGCAGCGAATTCCTTGCGGTATGGCCACGCGGGATCGTGCGCGTCCCTAAGGACGCCGGCATCGTAACCCATGATGCCGAGGGCGATTTTGAAGGTCGATGCCGGGCTGACGCGGATCTCGCACGCTCCCGATTGCTGCAGGAGGCGTCCCGTCTGCGTGTCCGCGATAATCGTGCAGGTGCCGGACGCCATGGCAGTCCCGGCGCAGGCGACGAGCCCCAATGCCAATACGAGTCGTCGGATCATGTGCGCCCCTCTCTTTTGCGATCAGCGTTCGGATTTGGGGGCAAAAGGGGCCGCTTCATGGCAGCCGGGAATTCAGTTGATCTGACGGTTAAGAAAGCGTTGTGCGGTTTACAGGAGCGCCGCCGCGATTTCCTCGACGATGCGCTCGGTCACCGCGCGAGGGTCTGCTGCCTTGATGATGGGGCGGGCCACCACGAGATGATCCGCTCCGTTGCGGATGCCTTCACCCGGCGTGACGATGCGCTTCTGGTCGTCGGCCGCCGAGCCCGCGGGACGGATGCCGGGGGTCACGATCGCAATGTCGGGACCGACAATGCGACGTACGCTGGCGGCCTCCGTTGCGGCGCAGACGATGCCGTCGATGCCGAGATCGCGCGCCTGCTTCGACCGGCGCTCGACGAGGGCGGCGGTGGTCCCGGGTGTATAACCGGCCTCGGTAAGATCCTCGTCGGAATAGGACGTCAGGACCGTGACCGCGAGGATCTTGAGGTTTGATCCGGCCTTGCCGGCAACGGCCGCACGCATGGTCTGCGGATAGGCGTGTACGGTAAGAAACGTTGCGCCGAGCCGTGCGACCGATCGAACCCCCGATTCGACGGTATTGCCGATGTCGTGGAGCTTCAGATCGAGGAAGACCTTCTTGCCCTTGCCGATCAGTTCCTCGGCGAAGGCGAGGCCTCCCGCATATCCGAGTTGATACCCGATCTTGTAGAAAGTACCGGCATCGCCGATGCGTTCGACGATGGCGCGGGCCTCTTCGACGGATGAGAGATCGAGGCCGATGATGAGACGATCACGAACGTTCCCCGGAATGGTTTGCGGGCCGAGGGACATCTGTGCGCTCATGGTTTGACCTGATTGTAGACCCAGACGCGGGCCGGAGGGAGATTGCGCCAGATCCGGTTGGAGGCGCGGGTTCGATAGGCGGGCGAGCGGGCGGGGATCGGAGGCACGACCGCGTAGGTGAACTGAATGAACGGTGCATCCGGATGCATCAGGGACTGGGCAGTCTCGAGCAGATCCGTGCGCTGTTCCATCGGTTTGGTGAAAAGCGGCAGGCTCGATACGGTCGCCGCGACAGGTTCGCTCAGCACGCCCGTCAGGGTCTCGGCGAGGTCGTATGCGTCCCCTTGCACGATCGTCGCCTTGGGAAAGCGGCGTTTCAACAATTGGCAGAATTCAGGATCGAACTCCACGAGGACCAACCGATCCTGCGCCACCCCGCGCCGGATGAGCGCGTCCGTGACCGGCCCAGTGCCCGGACCGAGCTCGAGGATGGGACCTGGAATGCGTGTGTCGACGAAGGAGGCCATGGTTCGCGCCAAGACCTTGCCGGACGGGGTCACCGCACCCATCACCAACGGGCGTTCGAGCCAAGAGCGGAGAAAACGGGCTTCGTCTTCGAAGCGATCCTTGCCGAGGGGAAGCTTACGCGACGTCGGTCTTGGAAAGGACTGAAGCACTAGGGGGACCCCTTGAAGGCGATCTTCGTCACTCTTTAGAACTCAAAGAAAACGACCGTCAAGTTAACTGGATCCACCCAGACCATCGATAAATTCACGGACACGGGTAAAAAAGCCCGAACTTTCCGGATGTGTGTCCTTTGAGCACTCCTGATCGAATTCCATCAGAAGTTCGCGCTGGCGCTTCGTCAGTTTCTGGGGCGTCTCGACGACAACCTGAATATAGAGATCGCCCACGTCGCGGGAGCGCAAAACGGGCATGCCCTTACCCTTCAGGCGGAACTGCTTGCCCGATTGAGTCCCCTCCGGGACTTTCACTTTGACGTCCGACCCGTCGATGTTGGGCACACTGAATTCGCCGCCGAGCGACGCGCTCACCATCGAAATCGGCACGCGGCAGAACAGGTCTGCCCCATCGCGCTGGAAAAACTCGTGAGGTTTCAGCGCGAGAAAAATGTAGAGGTCGCCGGCCGGTCCGCCGCGAACGCCCGCCTCGCCCTCGCCCGACAGACGGATGCGCGTGCCCTCTTCGACGCCCGCGGGAATGTTCACGGAGAGGGTGCGCTCGCGGGTCACTCGGCCTGCGCCATGGCAATTGCCGCAGGGGTCGTCGATGACCTCGCCGCGGCCGTGACAGTTGGGACAGGTCCGCTCGATCGAGAAGAAGCCCTGCTGCGCGCGCACGCGGCCGGCACCGCCGCAGGTCGGACATTGCCTGGGCTTGGAGCCGGCCTTGGCGCCGGAGCCAGAGCACACCTCGCAGGTGACGGA
>NZ_JBFUKD010000461.1:0-3106 GCF_056401005.1 Microvirga sp. P4_G7
ATCATGCTCAGTACGGGCATCATAGAAAGACCGTCTCCAGGATTTCTCCCGARGACTTTACTTGCCAAATTCACCCGGAACAGACGGCGCGGTTACACCGTCGTTGGTTGCAGGACTAGGAAGCCTGACGAACCGGATGAATTTCCTCTTCACAATTTCAAACATCCGCGCCCATCCCGAAGGACGAACACGAAACGACAAGATCTTTCGTCGCAATCAACAGATCGCGCTCACAAAGACACCGGACAAAACAGAAAATACGCAGGGAAGTTGCAGAAGATCTTGGTGGAGCCTGACGGGATCGAACCGACGACCTCCTGAATGCAAATCAGGCGCTCTCCCAGCTGAGCTAAGGCCCCTTATTAGATGCTGGCCTCTTTGGGTGCTGGCCTCTTGGATACCGCCTCAAGCGCGGCAGGGACGTCCGTCCCTTCGGCTATCCACGCCATCAGGCGCGGCGGCCGGTCGCCTTGCCTTCGGCTCTGAGAGCCTCGGTGCAACACGCCGACAAAAGCGACGACCTGACAAAAGCGATGAACCGAGGATCACATCCCCATTCACCACTCCCTATTCGCCATGCGCCAGATAAATGGTGGGCCTGGGACGACTCGAACGTCCGACCTCACCCTTATCAGGGGTGCGCTCTAACCACCTGAGCTACAGGCCCGAAACTCCCACACGGAAGTCGCAGTCAAAGCGACACCTGAACACTGTAATTGTCCGGAGAAGAAAGAGAAACGAAGACGGCAAAGTCCCGCATATCGAGGCCTGACTGGCCTCTTTTGTTCAAAAGAGATCCAATAAAATCAGCAAGCTGATCTTGAAGGATCATCCTTAGAAAGGAGGTGATCCAGCCGCAGGTTCCCCTACGGCTACCTTGTTACGACTTCACCCCAGTCGCTGACCCTACCGTGGTCGCCTGCCTCCTTGCGGTTGGCGCAGCGCCGTCGGGTAAGACCAACTCCCATGGTGTGACGGGCGGTGTGTACAAGGCCCGGGAACGTATTCACCGYGGCRTGCTGATCCRCGATTACTAGCGATTCCACCTTCATGCACTCGAGTTGCAGAGTGCAATCCGAACTGAGACGGCTTTTTGGGATTAGCTCCAGGTCGCCCCTTCGCTGCCCATTGTCACCGCCATTGTAGCACGTGTGTAGCCCAACCCGTAAGGGCCATGAGGACTTGACGTCATCCCCACCTTCCTCCGGCTTATCACCGGCAGTCCCTTTAGAGTGCCCAACTAAATGATGGCAACTAAAGGCGAGGGTTGCGCTCGTTGCGGGACTTAACCCAACATCTCACGACACGAGCTGACGACAGCCATGCAGCACCTGTGTTCCAGCCAGCCGAACTGAAGAGGTCCATCTCTGGTCCCCATACTGGACATGTCAAGGGTTGGTAAGGTTCTGCGCGTTGCTTCGAATTAAACCACATGCTCCACCGCTTGTGCGGGCCCCCGTCAATTCCTTTGAGTTTTAATCTTGCGACCGTACTCCCCAGGCGGAATGCTTAAAGCGTTAGCTGCGCCACTGAACAGCAAGCTGCCCAACGGCTGGCATTCATCGTTTACGGCGTGGACTACCAGGGTATCTAATCCTGTTTGCTCCCCACGCTTTCGCGCCTCAGCGTCAGAACCGGACCAGTAAGCCGCCTTCGCCACTGGTGTTCTTGCGAATATCTACGAATTTCACCTCTACACTCGCAGTTCCACTTACCTCTTCCGGTCTCAAGCCAAACAGTATCGAAGGCAATTCTGTGGTTAAGCCACAGGCTTTCACCCTCGACTTGATCGGCCGCCTACGCGCCCTTTACGCCCAGTGATTCCGAACAACGCTAGCCCCCTTCGTATTACCGCGGCTGCTGGCACGAAGTTAGCCGGGGCTTCTTCTGCGGGTACCGTCATTATCGTCCCCGCCGAAAGAGCTTTACAACCCTAAGGCCTTCATCACTCACGCGGCATGGCTGGATCAGGCTTGCGCCCATTGTCCAATATTCCCCACTGCTGCCTCCCGTAGGAGTCTGGRCCGTGTCTCAGTYCCAGTGTGGCTGRTCATCCTCTCAGACCAGCTASKGATCGTCGCCTWGGTGAGCCWTTACCTCACCAACTAGCTAATCAGACGCGGGCCGATCTTTCGGCAATAAATCTTTCCCCCAAAGGGCGTATCCGGTATTAGCCCAAGTTTCCCTGGGTTATTCCGAACCGAAAGGCACGTTCCCACGTGTTACTCACCCGTCTGCCACTCACCCCGAAGGATGCGTTCGACTTGCATGTGTTAAGCCTGCCGCCAGCGTTCGTTCTGAGCCAGGATCAAACTCTCAAGTTGAAGAATTTGATCTCGACTATGTCACTACATTTGACGGAGTCATCAATACCAGTTTCCCAGTATCTGTGAGCTCCAAAACATAGAACCGTCGAAGTCTTTCATCGATCGTCCGAAGACAATCCGCAAGGACCTCGCCGTCTACGTTTCTCTTTCTTTCTTCACTTGTCAAAGAGCATAGAAAAACAAAGTTTTCCGCCGGAAAAATCCAGCGAACCAACTTCGCTATTTCAGGAGATCGAAACTGGCCGCGCATCCGCGCCGCTCGTTCCGTCGATGGCCGCTTTCTAAAACCGCCATCACTCCATGTCAACACCAGTTTTCGAAGACTTTCGAAACTCGATTTTGACCCATCCGAAGATGGACGCTTTTCAGAACGAGCTTTTTTCCCGACCGAGGTCGGGCGAAACAGCCCGGCATTTCTGAGAAACGAATGGCGCCGTTCGCGTCAGCGGCGGCGTCGATGGGCGTTTTATAAGTCCAACCGCTTTCGCCTGTCAACGCATTTGATGACCTTTTTTTGACAATTCGCCGACGCATCCCGCCCTATCGCCCTGGATCCCTTACTCAACAAGCCTTTTGCTGCTACGCCTCACTCCCGACACAGTCAGGCCCGAACCATCGGGGGATTGCCCACCCCGCACCGTTTGATGCGGGACCCTGCTGTCTTCGCTGGAGCAGTGCCTTATAGATGCATGTCTGAATGAGCCGGTGTCTTCATGAGTCAGTTCCTTGATAGAGTCAGCGCCTTAATAGACCAGTACCTTAATAGACCCGTGCCATTC
>NZ_JBFUKD010000462.1:0-3101 GCF_056401005.1 Microvirga sp. P4_G7
AAGCAATTGACGCCGATGATCTTCTGGTGGCCGGAATCGATACGCGCCTGCGCGCGCGCAGCAGCCTCCTCGATCTTGAGCTTCGGCACACCCGCCTCGATCGCCTTCGCCATGCCCCCGAGGCTCTCGACCTCTTGGATGTGATCCCACGCCCTCTGCGCGAGATCATAAGTCAGGCGCTCGACATAATAGGAGCCGCCCCACGGATCGACGATGCGCGTCGTGCCGCTCTCCTGCTGCAGAAACAGTTGCGTGTTGCGGGCGATGCGGGCGGAGAAATCGGTTGGCAGCGCGAGCGCTTCGTCGAGGGCGTTGGTGTGCAGCGATTGCGTGTGACCCTGCGTCGCCGCCATCGCCTCGACACAGGTCCGCGTCACGTTGTTGAAGACGTCCTGCGCCGTGAGCGACCAGCCGGAGGTCTGCGAATGCGTGCGCAAAGGCAACGACTTCTCGCTCTGCGGATTGAATCCTTTGACGAGCTTTGCCCACAACAACCGTGCGGCACGCAGCTTGGCGACCTCCATGAAGAAGTTCATGCCGATCGCCCAGAAGAACGAAAGGCGCGGCGCAAATTGATCGACCGTCAAACCCGCGCCCAAACCGGCACGGATATACTCGACACCGTCGGCGAGCGTGTACGCGAGTTCGAGATCCTGCGTCGCGCCAGCCTCCTGCATGTGATAGCCGGAGATCGAGATCGAGTTGAACTTCGGCATATGCGCCGAGGTGTAGGCGAAGATGTCGGAGATGATGCGCATCGACCCTTTCGGGGGGTAGATGTAGGTGTTGCGCACCATGAACTCTTTGAGGATGTCGTTCTGAATCGTGCCGGAGAGCTTGTGCTGCGGCACGCCTTGCTCTTCCGCCGTGACGATGTAGAGCGCGAGCACCGGAAGCACCGCGCCGTTCATCGTCATCGACACGCTCATCTGGTCGAGCGGAATGCCGTCGAACAGGGTGCGCATGTCGAAGATCGAATCGATCGCGACGCCCGCCATGCCGACATCGCCGGCGACGCGAGGGTGATCGCTGTCGTAGCCGCGGTGGGTGGCGAGATCGAAGGCGACGGACAACCCCTTTTGACCGGCGGCCAGATTGCGCCGGTAGAACGCGTTCGAATCCTCGGCGGTGGAGAACCCGGCATATTGGCGCACGGTCCAGGGCTGGTTCACGTACATCGTCGGATAGGGCCCGCGCAGATAAGGCGCGACGCCCGGATACGTGTCGAGGAAATCGAGCCCCGCGCGATCCGATTCGTCGTAGACCCCCTTCACGGCAACGCCTTCCGGCGTCAGCCAGGGCTTACCTAAGGCCGAGACGGCCGGTGGCGTCGGCGTGTCCGTCCATGCGACTTTCGCGAAATCCGGAATACGGGTCATGCTCTCAAAAACCTACGCAAGATGAGCGCCTTTGGCATTTTAAAGATTCCCGAGCGCCTTTGCCATCCCTGGCGAGCAGGTCGTTCCAATGTCATTCAGAGCTCCGCTCCGCGGCCCGGGAATGACACGAGATTGGAACAATCGCGCTTGAGCCTACGCGCCCGCAACCGCCAGCGCATCGCGCAACACCTCGAGCACATCGCATCCGGCATGAATGAAGCCGGTCACACCGGCATCTCTCAACGGCCCTTCGGCGGCGCCCGGACGGCCGGCGAGATAGATCGCGCTTGCGCCTGCATCTCGCAGCGTGGAGGCGGTTTCGGCGGCGCGGTGTTCGTAGACCTCGTCCGACGAACAGATGCATACGAGCGTCGCTCCGTTTGCGAGGAAGGCGTGCTTCACGGCGCCCGCATCATCCAATCCATCGGACATGATGGCCTCGATCCCGCCTGCTTCGAAAAAATTCTTGGCAAATGTCGCCCGGGCGGTGAAGGCTGAGACCGGACCGAGATTGGCGAGAAAGATCTTGGCGCGCGCTCCCGTGCGGGATGCAGCAGCGTCGGCGCGATCGCGCAGGCGCTCATAGGGTTCTGCGATCCGGCGCGAGGGAAGTGCTTCGGCCACGACGGCGCCGTCAGGCGCGGCAGGATCGGCAGCCTTTTCGCTCCAGAGGAGAGAGGGCTCGAGGATTGCGACGGGTGTCTCTGCGATGTTGGGAAACTCGCTCGTGCCGGTGATGGGCTCCTTTCGGGTCGCGATCAGTCGATCGCGCTCGGATCGCGTTGTGGCGATGCGCTTCTGGAGGCGACCTTGAACGAGGCTTTCGATGATACCGCCCTCGCGTTCGATTTCCTGAAAGAGGGTCCAGGCTTTCTCGCACAGCGCATCGGTGAGCGCCTCAAATCCTCCGGCACCTGCGGCCGGATCGCCGACGCGAGAGAGGTTTGCTTCGTCGAGGAGGATCAATTGCGTGTTGCGGGCGAGCCGTCGCGCAAAGGCATCGGGCAAACCAAGCGGCGCGGTAAACGGCAGAACGGTCAGGGTGTCCGCGCCGCCGATTCCGGCCGAGAAGGTCGCGATCGTGTTTCGCAACAAATTCACCCACGGGTCGCGGCGCGTCAGCATGCGCCAAGCGGTTTCCGCATGAAGGCGAAGCGGTTGCGGTGTGAGGCCGCAGGCCTCTTCGACGCGCGCCCACAATCGTCTCAAGGCCCGAAACTTGGCGATCGTCAGGAATTCATCGGCATCCGCGACGAGGAGAAACGCCACCGAGCGACGGGCCGTGTCGAGGTCATGCCCGCCCTTTTCGAGCATGCGGAGATAGGCCACGCCGGTTGCCAGGACGGCGGCGAGTTCCTGCGCCTCGCTCGCTCCGGCTTCGTGGTAGACGCGTCCGTCGCCGAGAAAGGCGCGGCCCGAAAAGCCGCGTTCGATCAATTGGCTCAGAATGGCGCCGCAGCGGCGGCCGACTTCGTCGACGGGAACGGAAACCGATCCGAGCGAGGCGAGACCGCCGATCGGATCGAGCCCGAAATCGATCCGCAGGTCTGCGAGCCGGTAATCTCGACGATCGATGAGCGAAAGCAGCATCTCCGCCACCTTGCGCCCGCGTCCGCCCGCGTCGATGCGCAGATGAACGAGATCGAGCAGGACGCCGGATAGTGCACGGTCAAGATCCTCGACCGTTTCGATCTCGACCCCGAAGCCATGACCGCTCGGGGC
>NZ_JBFUKD010000463.1:0-3099 GCF_056401005.1 Microvirga sp. P4_G7
CGACAACGGCCGCCCTCGGCATGATCAACGAACGCGCGAAGAGTCAGATCCCGGGTTTGGGCTACACGGTCACCTATGCCATCAGCAACACGCTTTTGACCATCTGGGGGATGATCATCGTGATGATGCTGGCCTGACGCGCCGGGCGATCCGTTGCCGGCCGCAAAGCTCGCCCTAACTTCCATGAGCGCTCACTTCCATAAACCCTCACTTCCATGAGCAAGAACCCGAATGGAGACCGCACTATGAAGACCTTCGCAATCGCCATGCTCCTGATGCTCGGCGCCGGAAGCGCCATGGCCGCAGAGACATCGTGCACCACGCAAGCGACCGACAAAAAGCTCGCGGGCGCGGCAAAGACAAGCTTCATGACCAAGTGCGAGCGGGACATGAAAACCTCTTGCGACACGCAAGCTTCGGAAAAGAAGCTGAACGGCGCCGCCAAGACGAGTTTCACCAACAAATGTGTGCGCGATTCTGTCGGGATGTGACCCGAGCAGTCGGTACAACCCCGATCGAGGCGAAGAAGGATAACGAGTGCAATGGCGACATCCAGAAAATCCGAACGTCACACGTTGACGAGCGACGAATTCGATCTCGTCCAACAGACACATTATCCCGCCCTCTCCGAACTGGAGACGGATGAGTTCACGAAGGTCATCAAGCTGGTGCGCGAACGCCGCGACCGCGTACGCACCCAGGCGAATGATCGGCGTCGCGACTTGCGGCGTCAGGGACACGGCCGGACGACCACCGCGGAAGGCGAGCGTGGGTTGACGAGGCGCGCCTCCATCCTCGGCGAGGCGGTCACCCGTCTGAACAACGAGCATGCCCGTCGCAACGCCAAGAAACGCCTGCAACAGAGCGCACGCCAGGCCCTCGATCTCAAACGTTCCTCGGCCACGGGAAAGAACCCCGCTTCAGGCACGACTGCCAGCAGGGGCATGAAGCGGAAGGAAAACGCCAAGACCGCGGATATCGGCAGCCCGATGCACAAGGGCCGCGTTTCTCAAGCAGGCAAGGTCGCACAAGCCAAAAAGGACGACCGCTAGGCTTTACTCACTCCAACCGTATCGGCCATCTGCGCCCCGCGGGCGCCGAGTGGCTGGTCTCGACCTTCCGTGGTGTCCGCCACGGTTTGATGTTCCATCTCGGCGTTGATCTCGGCGCCGAGAAGGATGATCGTCGTCGAGATCCAGATCCAGGTCATGAATCCGATGACGGCACCCAACGAGCCGTACGTCTCGTTGTAGTTTCCGAAACTCGCGACATACCAAGAGAAGAGCATCGAAACGACGAGCCAAAGAATGGCTGCGACGAGACTGCCCACGCTCACCCATTTCCATTCGGCCTTGTCCCGACTGGGGCCGTAGCGAAAGACGACCGCCAAACCGAGCACGACACATGTCAGAAGAGCGGGCCACCGGGCGATCGACAGAAACCATTCGTTTCCGGTGCCAAGTCCGACGAAATCAAGGACGATCGGAAGAACGATCACCGCGCCGATCGCAACCAGCAGAAACGCGATTGCGCCCAGTGTGAACGTCAGCGATATGAGATTGAGCTTCACGAAGCTTCGCTTTTCATCCTCCTCATAGACGACGTTGAGCGCGTCGATAAGAGATTTMATGCCGGCATTCGCGCTCCAGAGAGAGAGCACCAAACCGAAGATGAACCCGAAACCGAGCGCCCCTCCCCCATGCGACGCGATCCGCTTCACTTGATCGCCGATGATTTCAAGCCCGCCGGTCGGCAGGACGCCGGACAACAGGGTGAGGTGGTCCTGGATGGTCGACGGATCGGCGAACAAGCCATACATCGATACGAGAGCCGCGATCCCGGGGAACAGCGCCAGCAGTGCGTAGTAAGTGACCCCGGCGGCGACCGACATGATCCTGTCGTCGTTGAACTCCTCATACGTTCGCCAGAGAATGTCCTTCCAGCCCAAAGTGGGGATTTTCGTCGGCGTGTCGGCGGTGCGGCCGCGCCCCTCCTGTGCCACAGCCTCCTGGGGAACTGCATGCTGTTTCTCGGACGGACGCGGAGCGACCGAGCGCCCGCTGCGGCGATCCACAGGTCCATCATGAGGCGCCGGACGATGCCTGTCGTCACGCGCCACGAGCTTCATGACGGCCCAACCGGCGAGGACCGCCCACAACGTCGCCAACGCAGCCGGGGAGCGGATATCGCTTGAACGCTCTCGAATCGTACTCATGGGTGGTCTTCGGCGTCCTTGCAGCGTGACATACACCAAACGTAACAGCCGCCGCCGCCAGGGGTTCCAAAGTCACGCAGAGCCTGTCTCGACACCGAGACACCACGAGCAAATCCGGGACGTGGAGTGACCGCGTTGCGAGACGTCGCCCGCGGTCACTTTTGCTCGTCAGATCACAAAGAAGTCGGCGTTGGTGATGTTTTGAGGCGTGCCCGAGAGCGTCGCAAACTGCACTTGGGTAATGGCGCCATTCCCATCCGCATCGAAGAAGAGAGCGCCGGTCGTATTGTCGTAGATGATGCGCTCCGTGGCCGTCGTTGCGCTCGGACCGAAATGAAATGCGGTAGCGGCCAGGGCGCCCGTCGCCAAGCCAGAGAACACCGCGTCGTCGAGCTGGACGAGATCGACCCCGTGGCTGAAGTCGGCGACGGTGTCGACGTCGCCGCCAATGGCGGTCCTGAACGAGAACGCATCTCGTCCTGCTCCACCGATCAACACGTCGTTGCCGATATTGCCGATCAGCACGTCGTTGCCGCGACCACCGTTCAGGCGGTCATCGCCCGCGCCACCATTCAGGCGGTCGTTGCCGAGACTTCCTGAGAGGCGATCGTTGCCCGATCGGCCGTCCATCTGGTCATTCCCTGTCCCTCCAGACAGGACGTCGTTGCCCGACCCGCCATCCATCCGATCGTTGCCCGCGCCGCCGGACAGGACGTCGTTGCCGGATTCGCCATTCAATCGATCATTGCCGAAACTGCCGCTCAAGGTGTCGTTACCCGAGGCACCGTTCAGGCGATCGTTGCCGAGGCCTCCCAGAAGCCTGTCGTTGCCTGTGCCGCCCGAGAGGCGATCATTGCCGGTTCCTCCATCCAGAGTGTCGGCGC
>NZ_JBFUKD010000464.1:0-3097 GCF_056401005.1 Microvirga sp. P4_G7
TCCCCTTCCTGTCGATGTCGCGCGAATTTCCCCCTCCACCTTCGTCGGCGAGGTGGTTTTGAAGCAGGATATCACGCCGTTCCTCGCCGCGGTTCGCGCCCGTGGCTGCGCATTCCAGATCGGGACCGACATGCTGTTCGAGCAGATCCCCGCCTATCTGGAGTTCTTCGGCTTTCCGACCACGACGGCCGAGGACCTGCGCACGATTGCAAAATTGGACCATGAGGAGATTCAGACATGATCCCGTCCATCGCCACCGTCTGCGTCTCCGGCACATTGCAGGAAAAGCTAGAAGCGATCTCGGCCGCCGGATTCAAAGCGGTCGAGATCTTTGAAAACGATCTGATCGCCTTCCCAGGGACGCCGGCAGAGGTGAAGCGCATCTGCGGTGATCTCGGCCTTGCGATCGTGACGTGCCAACCCTTCCGTGATTTCGAAGGGATGCCTGATGCGCGCCGCGCCCGGACGTTCGATCGCGCGGAGCGCAAATTCGATCTGCTGCAGGAACTTGGAACCGATCTTCTCTTCGTCTGTTCGAGCGTATCCTCCGAAGCGCTCAGCGGTATCGACCGGCTGGCGAACGATTTTGCCGAGCTCGGTGAGCGTGCCGCCAAGCGCGGCCTGCGTGTTGGCTACGAAGCGTTGGCCTGGGGTCGGCATGTCTGGGACTATCGCGACGCCTGGGAAATCGTACGTCGTGCGGCGAAAGACAATGTCGGCATCGTCCTCGATAGTTTCCACATCTTGTCGCGGGAGCTCGATCTCGCGACGATCACGACGATCCCGCGCGACAGAATCTTCATGGTGCAGGTCGCAGACGCGCCCAAGCTGCAGATGGACCACCTGTCGTGGAGCCGTCATTGGCGATGCCTGCCGGGGCAGGGTGATCTTGATCTGGCCGCTTTCATGAAAGCCCTCGTTTCGACCAATTACGATGGCGCGTTGTCGTTGGAGATTTTCAACGATCGCTTCCGTGCCGGCTCCGCCCGCTCGGTCGCCCTCGATGGACATCGCTCGCTGCTCTGGCTGCTTGACGAAACCGTGAGAAAGCTCGGTCGGCCCGTGCCGGGAGCCGTACCGATGCCGGCGCCCGCACCCGTCGAGGCGGTTGAGTTCATCGAGTTCGCGATCGCAGAGGCCGAACGCCCGAGTTTCCAGCACTTGTTGGCGGCGCTCGGCTTCGGACGGAGTGGCGCCCATCGCTCGAAGGATGTCGACCTCTGGAGCCAGGGTGACATTCGGATCGTGCTCAACAGCGATTCCGATGGCTTCGCACACAGCTATCAGATCACGCATGGCACCTCCGTCTGCGCCATCGCGCTGCGGGTTTCGGATGCGGTCGCGGCGACGCAGCGCGCAACCGCGCTCCTCGACGTCCCCCACACCAGTGCTGTAGCGCCAGGGGAACTCGACATTCCGGCGGTGCGTGGTGTCGGCGGCAGTCTGGTCTATTTTCTCGACAGCGCGTCGGCTCTCGGTCGCTGGTCGCTGGTGGACTTCGAGCCGACAGGAGAGAGTTCGCCCGATGCAGGGTTGATCGGCATCGACCACGTCTCTCAGAGCATGCAGTATGAGGAGATGCTGACCTGGTTGTTGTTCTACTCGTCCCTGTTCGAGACGACGAAGACGCCGAGCCAGGCGGTCATCGATCCAGGTGGTGTGGTCCAGAGCCAGGTGATCGAAAGTGGCCTTGACGGCAAGCCGGGCCACGGGCTGCGCCTGATCCTCAACGGTTCGCAGAGCCACCGAACCATGTCAGCTCGCTTCATCACTGATTTCTTCGGATCTGGCGTGCAGCATATCGCCTTTGCGACAAACGATATCGTGAAGACGGTGGAGCGGCTCGTCGCTGCCGGCGTCGGCATGCTGCCCATTCCCGAAAACTACTACGACGACCTCGCGGCGCGCTCCGACCTCACGCCCGCTGCCATCGACGCACTCAAAACGTTGAACATCCTCTACGACCGCGATGAGCGCGGCGAGTTTTGGCAGGCTTACACGACAACGCTCGACGGCGGTTTGTTCTTCGAAATCGTCCAGCGCGAGGGTTACATCGGCTATGGTGCGGCCAACGCGGGTGTTCGCCTCACCGCGCAAGCGCGACTCGCACGCCCGATCACCGTCCCGGCGCCCATCCACGCGCGCACGACGGCTCAACAATGAGCGCGCCCTGTATCATCACCGTGGCGATCACGGGGTCTCTGCCGACGAAACGCGACAACCCCGCGGTACCGATTTCGATTTCCGAGCAGGTGGAATCGACGCACGGAGCATTCGAGGCCGGGGCGACCCTCGTCCATGCGCATGTCCGCAACGACGACGGCAGCCCAAGTTCCGACCCGGAACGCTTCGGTCGCTTGCTCGACGGGCTGCGCAAGCACTGCCCCGGGATGATCGTACAGTTCTCGACCGGCGGGCGCTCTGGCGCTGGCCAGGAACGCGGCGGCATGATCCCGCTGAAGCCCGACATGTGCTCGCTTTCGACCGGATCATGCAACTTCCCGACACGCGTCTATGAGAACAGCCCGGACCTGATCGACTGGCTGGCCGCCGAGATGAAGCAGCACGGCGTCAAGCCGGAGATCGAGGCTTTTGACCTCTCGATGATCTTCAAGGCGGCCGAGATGGCAAAGGCGGGCGCGATCGTCGGTCGACTTCACGTCCAATTCGTCATGGGCGTGAGAAACGCGATGCCGGTGGATCGCGATGCGTTCGAATTCTACATCAGAACGCTGAAGCGGCTCGCTCCCGATGCGACCTGGACCGGCGCCGGCATCGGCCGTGATCAGATCACGTTGAACCGATGGTCGCTTGAACTCGGAGGCCATTGCCGAACAGGTCTCGAAGACAACGTTCGGCTCGAACGCGACACGCTCGCGCCTTCGAACGCGGCACTGGTCAAACGCGTCGTCGACATGGCCGGCGAGTACGGACGCAGGATCGCGACTGTCGCCGAGGCCCGCGAAATCCTCGCAATGCCGGCAGCCTGATATCCGTTGACGCATGTGCGATCGAACTTGCGGGATTTTTCGATGATTTGGCAACACGCTAAACGTGTGACCTCATCCACTCTCTAAACTGCGGCCGACTGATCGCG
>NZ_JBFUKD010000465.1:0-3073 GCF_056401005.1 Microvirga sp. P4_G7
GCGTCAAGTGTGACCGTTGGATCGAAGCGGGAGGGGGTTCGCTTGATCCCCTCTCCATGGTAGAGGGCGGGCCATGGCTCTTGCGACCGCAACACAGACTTCACCCGATCAGGCCGTGGCTTCGGCCCTGCGTACCCTCGGCACCGAGCGGGACGGCCTCGCCGCCCTCATGGAGGCTGTCGGCAACGGACTCGGCGAAGCGTTCACCGCCGCCGTCGATCTGATCGCTTCCGCCAAGGGCCGTGTGATCGTCAGCGGCATGGGAAAGTCGGGTCACGTCGCCCGCAAGATAGCCGCAACCCTGGCGTCGACCGGGACCTCTGCCTATTACGTGCACCCAGCCGAGGCGAGCCACGGCGATCTGGGCATGGTTCGGGCGGAGGATGTGATCATTGCTCTGTCGTGGTCCGGTGAGACTACGGAGCTTGCCGATCTGATCGGCTATGCCAAACGTTTCCGCGTTCCTCTCGTCGCTCTGACGTCCGGCGCTGTTTCGACGCTGGGGGATGCAGCCGACATCTGCCTCGTTCTGCCGAAGGCCAAGGAGGCCTGCCCGAACGGACTCGCGCCCACGACATCCACCACGATGCAGCTCGCCCTTGGCGATGCTCTCGCGGTCGCGCTCCTCGAAAAGCGCGGATTCACGGCCGAACATTTCCGGGTCTATCACCCGGGCGGCAAGCTCGGCGCGCAGCTCAAACTGGTGCGCGACGTGATGCATCAAGGCGAGCGACTTCCCTTGGTCGGTATCGACGCCTTGATGGACGAGGCCATTCTCGAGATCGGCCGCAAGGGCTTCGGTTCCGTGATCGTCGTCAACGCCGACGGCACGCTCGCCGGCATCGTGACCGACGGCGACCTGCGCAGGAACCTGCGCCCCGACCTGACCACGCTCCCCGTGACGGCCGTCATGTCCCGCTCGCCGCGTACGATCGCGCCGGACGACCTTCTCGCTTCCGCGCTGGAGATCCAGGAATCGGCGAAGATCACCGCGTTGATCGTGACCGACCAGGGACGGCCGGTCGGTTTGGTGCACTATCTCGATTTGCTGCGCGAAGGCGTGGCCTGATCGCTCACCACGTGACGCGCAGGCCGAGATTGCCGGACAAGGTCCGACGCTCGTTGCCATCGAGATCCGTCGTGTAGCTCGCGGAAGCAAACAGATTGAGGGACGGCATGACCTGCGCCGTCAGGCCGCCGCCGAGTTCGAATGCCGTCGCCCCACGCTCGGTGTCGATCGGTGTCGATGCGAACCAGACCCGGTCGGTTCCCGCGAAGCCGTGCCAGAGATCCGCCTTGAGATAAGGCTTGATGATCGTCGTCGCTCCAGCAAGAAACACGCCTTGCAGACGGACGCCGAGCCGCCCCGTGAACGCATTCGAATCGTCGTACCTGATCGTCGTTGTCGGATCCTGCGTGCTGTCAAAGGAGGATCGCTGCCAGATGATCTGCGCCTGCGGCTCCAGAGACCAATCGCCGCCAAGCAGAATGGGATAACCTGCTTCGAGCGAAGCCGTGACGGTCGACCCGTCGAGCTTCTGGCCCGAACCCGTGATCGAGCGCGGCTCGCCGTCGATCCAGGAATTCATGAGTACCGCATCGACGTACCAACCGGTCGGACCGGTATGCGTCCAATAGGCGCCGAGGCTCGTCGTATCGAGGTTGAGCGAACCGACCGCGCTGCGAAGTTGTCCGCGTGCGAAGCCGCGGAGATCGCCGTCAGTCTTCGCATAGCCGAAAAACAGGCCGAAGCGGTCGCGCTGGCAATCGTCCCAATCGAATCCGAACAGATCCAACCCGGTCTGAAGCCCGACGACGGAGCCATCGAATTCCGGCCTGACAGTGCCGGACCAACGCTGGTTTTGTTGTTGTCCGAAGGCCCTTCCCCAGCCCCCTTTCGTCGACGGCACGCAAGACAAGACCTGAGACAATCCCGTCGCCGGCGCTGCGTCGCTCCGGCGCATGTCCGACGGGCCGAGGGTTGCGATCGCGCTCTCCCGCGCCAACGATGACGACGCCGCCTGGAGGGCAACCTCCGGCCGATAGAAGGGTGTCGCAATGGTGGGAGTGCCCGGCGTCGGCGATGGCAATGGAGGCGAACCCGGCGACGGTGTCGGCGTCGGAACGCTCGGATCTGACGGAACTTGCGGCGCACTCGAGCGGAGATACCAATTGTTCTGCGTGCCGGCCGCGACGCCGCCATGATAGAGGAAATACTCGAAAGCACCGGCGGCAACCGGGCCCGACAGGGCGAACGACGAGCCCGCCGTCGTGCCGCCGTCCGTGGTCTCGACCACAAGGATGCCGTTCTGGGTCGTCAAACCGCCGGAACCGCCGAGATTGACTGGGCTGATCGTCGTGATACCCGATCCTGCCCCCCGCGCGATGATCAGACGATCGGACGGCGCACCGTCGGCGCCGAGAATTGTCTGGACGCGGAGACGACCATTCGCGCCGACGTAATTGCCACCGATCGTCACTGTATCCGTCGCCGAGGCCGCTCCGTTCGTCAGATCGATCGTACCCGCATTGGTGACCGTGACGACGCCACCCGTCGCGAAGGACTGAATTGAACCGTTCGATCCGCCGCCGCCAAGGACAACGCTTGTCGCGTCGATCGACAATCGGCCCGTCTGCGTGACGGAATCGCCGAGACTCAATGTGCCATCCAGAGTCAGCTGCGCCCCGTTGCTGAGACCGATCTGCTCCCAAAGCTGAAAGCGCCCGACGCCGCCGGTGACAACCGAATCCATCGTCAACACGTCGACGCCGAGACCGCCCGTCACGGAACGCGTTGCACCGAGATTGGCCACCGTCAAATTGCGCAACATCGCCACATCGTCGTCGGCACCGAGATCGATTGTGCCGGCGATCGTGCCTCCGCCCGACCAAGTGAACAGGTCGCTGCCGGTGCTCATCCGAACGTCGCCGACGACCTCACCGCCCGTTACCGTCACCCGGTCGACGCCGCCGCTGACGCTGATGTTGCCGCCGATAAAGCCGTTCGACAGAAGGATGGTGTCGTTGCCGAAACCGGCCACGAGGTTGCCGTCGATTCTGCCTCCCGACATGT
>NZ_JBFUKD010000466.1:0-3069 GCF_056401005.1 Microvirga sp. P4_G7
ATCTCGCACGCGGCAGGGCGAGACGCGTGATCAAGCCGGGCCACGTCTTCAATCGGATTCACGTCGACGATATCGCCGGCGTTCTCGCCGCGTCGATAGCAAAGCCGCGTCAGGGGGCTGTCTACAATGTGGCCGACGACGAACCGGCCGCGGCGTCTGACGTCGTCGCCTTCGCTGCGAAACTCACCCATGTCGAGCCTCCGCCCGAGATCGCGTTCGAGGATGCCGCATTCAGCGCGATGGGCAGAAGCTTCTATTCGGAAAGCAAGCGGATCGCCAACAAGCGAATCAAGAGCGAGCTTGGTGTGACTCTCGCCTATCCGACGTTTCGCGAAGGTCTACAGGCACTTTACGCGGCGGGGGAGTTCGCCTACGCGCCGTGACGGTTGGCATCCGAGCCGAAATGGTCGATGTATCGCTTGTTGATCGCCGAAACAGGCAAGAGAACCAGCACGTCCGTGGTCCCGAACTGATGATCGACCACGGCGCCTCGACCGAATGTCGCGCCGAGGCGGAGGTAACCCTTGATCATCGGCGGAAGCGTTCGCAAAGCCGCTTTGGGATCGATGGCATCCTTGGCCATCAGATCCATATCGGTGAACCGCGTCGGCACCGCGCTCGCCTGCCATTCCGGCGGAGCAGCCGCGAAATGGTGCAGGAAACTCAGAGGCAAGGCGAGTTCGTGCGGATCGGTTCCCTCCAAGCTGGCGCAACCGATCATCACATCGATGCGGTGATGCAGCACGTAGGCCCAGATGCCATGCCAGAGAAGTTCGACGGTGCGCTTGTTGCGGTAGGGTTTCAGGACACATGAGCGACCGAGTTCGAGAAAACGCAAACTTGGATGCGCCGCGATGAGCGGTGCGATGTCGTACTCGGCTGCGGTGTAAAATCCGCCSTGGCGGGCGGCCACGTCCTGGCGAAGGAGACGATAGGTCCCGACGACTTTCGGCTTGGCGGCTCTGAATGGCTTGGTTTCCACATCATGGTCGAGCACCAGAAGGTGATCGCACAATGCGTCGTATTCATCGACGTCGCGGCGCGACAAGCGAGCCGAACCGTTCGGTTCTGCTGACATCTCGCCGTAAAAGACCTGATAGCGGATCTTCTGAGCCTGACGGATCTCAGTCTTCGTCGTGGCGAGACGCACTTCGAGAGAGCCGATTCGCCCGAGGACCGGGTCGAGGTCGCCGTAGTGTCGAACGACCGCGCTGCCAAAACGGGAGAGGAAGGTCGCCTTCGGCTTCATGCCGAGAGCAACGGTCTTGGGGGCGACGGCAGCGTCGGCGATCCTCACTCTCTCGGCGTTGGTCGGGGAAATCATCGAACCCTCTTTCGGTGCACCGGCTCAGCCGTTCTCGCCAAGCTTGCTCCGGACATAAATCGCATTTCGAACAATTCTGTGACAATGTCCTATCGCGCCGAAGAAAGACGTCTGCAAGGGGGCTGAGGTCAGCTCTGCGGCACCGTCCCCTCATGGCACCCTCATGGCAGGTCTAGGCCGCCACCGTTCTTCGATCCGAATAAGACCGGTAGGAAAGGGCCTCCGCGATGTGGATCCGGCGTACTTTTTCCTCACCGTCGAGGTCGGCGAGCGTCCGCGCGACCTTGAGAACCCGGTGGAAACCGCGGGCGGATAGCCGCATCGCGTCCGAGGCGCTGCGAATCAGCGACAGGCCATCCGAATCAGGTTGGGCAACCTCGTCGAGGAGCGAGGCCGGACACGCTGCATTCGTGGTCACGCCATCCAGCGCAAAACTCGCATAGCGCGCGGCCTGCACGTCGCGCGCTCTCTCGACTCGCCGCGCGACCTCTGTCGACCCTTCGCTGGGTGCCGGAAGGAGGAGATCGGCCGCCGTCACTGCGGGGACGTCGATGACGAGGTCGATTCGGTCCAGGAACGGCCCCGAAATGCGCGCCTGATACTGCGCCATGCAGCGATCGTTGGGTTGCCGTCGGCAAATGTAGCCGGGATCCGCGCCGTGGCCGCAGCGGCACGGATTCATCGCAGCGATCAATTGAAAGCGGGCCGGGTACGTCACCCTGTGGTTGGCGCGGGCGATGAGGATCTCGCCGGTTTCCAGGGGCTGCCTCAGCGAATCGAGGACCTGGGGCTGGAATTCCGGCAGCTCGTCGAGAAAGAGCACACCGTTATGGGCGAGCGATATTTCGCCTGGACGAGCGTTGATCCCTCCGCCCACCAATGCGGCCATCGAAGCTGAATGGTGCGGAGCTCGAAAAGGGCGGCGGTTCGACAGAGCCCCTTCCTCGATCAGACCGGCGACCGATTGAATCATCGAGACTTCCAGCAATTCACGAGGCCGCAATGGGGGCAGGATTGAAGGAAGACGTTGCGCCAGCATCGACTTACCGGCGCCCGGCGAACCGCTCATCAGCAGGCCGTGCGAACCGGCTGCGGCAATTTCCAGCGTTCGCTTCGCACTCTCCTGACCTTTGATGTCGCGCAGATCGAGGATCGTTCCCGACGCGGGCATGATCGCCGGCTCGGGCCGCGCCATGACCTGCGTTCCCTTGAAATGGTTGGCGAGCTGGATCAGGGAGCGCGGCGCCAGAATGTCGAGCTCGCCGCTCGCCCAGGCGGCTTCGGCACCGCAGGCTGCCGGGCAGATCAGGCCATGCCCGCGATGATTGGCGGCGATTGCTGCCGGGAGCACGCCGGCGACCGAGGTGATCGATCCATCGAGCGCCAACTCGCCGAGCACTGTGAATCCCTCGAGCGCATCGCCGGGGAGCGCTCCGATGGCCGCCATGACGCCGAGCGCGATCGGTAGATCGTAGTGACTGCCCTCTTTTGGGAGATCGGCAGGCGCGAGATTGACCGTGATTCGTTTGGCCGGAAGGGCCAACCCAGACGCGATGAGTGCAGCGCGGACTCGCTCGCGGGATTCGGCCACGGCTTTGTCGGGCAATCCGACGATCGTAAAGGCGACGTTTCCCGGTGTGATCTGCACCTGAACGTCGACGGAGCGCGCCTCGATCCCCTCGAAAGCGACAGTGGAAACGCGCGTGACCATCGGCGAACACCCTCATAATGGCGGGAGCTTAGCG
>NZ_JBFUKD010000467.1:0-3069 GCF_056401005.1 Microvirga sp. P4_G7
GAACAGAAAGATCGCGCCGAGCGTGTAGAGAAAGATCAGCGCCACCATCGCCGTCGCGAGACCGCCGTAGGTCGAGGCGTAGGAGCCTGGATAGAACTCGAGGTACCACCCGAAACCGAAACCGCCGAGAAGCCATAGCGCCAGCGTGACGATGACGCCCGGCAGGACGGAGAGGAATGTCCGTCGTCCCGCCGGGACGAGCTTGTGAGCGCCGAACAGGCCGACGATGATCACCAGGGTCGCGACGCCGATGCGCAAGAGATCCGCCACGTCGCCGAAAGTCCGCAACGTCGGGAAGGCACGAATGGCGGCGCGCCAGAGGAAAGGCCCGAGCACGACCAGGAAGGCGAGAGCCAGGATCACGAAGGCGCCACCGACGACGAAGGCGATCGATTCGAGGCGCGTCAGCCACCAGGGCCGGGTCTCGCGCACGCCGTAAGCCCGGTTGAGCCCCACGCGCAGGCTCTCGACGCCGCTCGAGGCAAAGTAAAGGGATAGAACGAGGCCGAGGGTCAGCACGTCGCTGCGCCGGCCGGTCAGGATGCGATGGACTTCGCGCGCGATCGGTTCGGAGACCTCCCGGGGCCAAGCCTCCAGGATGATGTCGGCCGCTTCGTCCGCGAGGGAGCCCGTGCCGAAGAGCGAGGCCAGGGCCGTCAACAGGATCAGGAAGGGAAACAGCGAGGTCAGCACGGACAAGGCGATGTGGCTCGCGATCGCCCAGGCGTCATGCATGATGAACCGGTGGAGGGCGATCCCGAGAACTTCGAAAATGGTCCGCAAACGCTTCAAGCAGGATCTCCGACGCGCTGAAATGGCGCGAGGCCGGCGTTAGGCAAGTCGAATGGACAACTCGGCTTACGCATCCTTCTGCAGCCATTCGGGTAAATATATTCTTCAGCGGCTGGTCAGCCCTGCCGCCGCGGCGGTTGGGAAGGCGGACGGAATGGGCTATGCCCCATACTCCTGGATGATAGGCCTGGTTCCTTTTGATGCCTCCTTCGCTTCTCGCCCGCCTCGCGCCGCCGCTCTTCGTCGTCATCTGGGCGACCGGCTTCATCGTCGCGCGGACCGTTGCGCCCTATGCCGAGCCGCTGACGTTTCTCTTCGTGCGCTACGTCCTGGCACTTCTCGTCCTCGTCGCCATCGTGATCGCGGTCCGAGCCCCTTGGCCCCGCACAGGGCGTGAATGGCGAGACGGTGTCGTCGCGGGCATCCTTCTGCACGGCTTCTATCTCGGCGCCGTGTTCTGGAGCATCAAGCATGGGCTGCCTGCGGGAATCGCCGCTCTCGTCGCCGGTCTGCAGCCCCTGGTCACCGGCCTCCTCGCGGGACCGGTGCTCGGGGAGCACGTGTCCCGACGACGCTGGCTCGGCATTGCAATCGGCTTCATCGGTGCGGCGCTGGTCGTGTTTCCGAAGCTCGGTGGCGGCGTTCCGGCGGTACCCCTCCTCGTTTCGTTCCTCGGGATGCTTTCGATCACGCTCGGTACCATCTGGCAGAAACGCACGGCCGCCCAAGTCGATCTGCGCGTCAACGTGGTGATGCAGTATCTGGGTGCCGCTGCCGTCACTATCCCCATGATCCTCTTGAGCGAAAACGGTGACATCGTCTTCGTGCTGCCCGTCTGGATCGCGCTGGCCTGGGCGGTGCTCGGCCTGTCGATCGGAGCGATCGGATTGCTTCTTTATCTCATCCGTCACGGCGCCGTAGTCGGGGTGGCGACCCTGCTCTATCTGGTGCCGCCGGTGTCGGCGATCATGGCCTACGTGATCTTTGGCGAGACGCTCAGCCTCGTGCAAATGATCGGCATGGGGTGCGCCGCGATCGGAGTTGCCGTCGCGAGCCGCGCGTAAAAGAAAACGCTCCAGGCCGGGAGCCTGGAGCGACGCGAAAACGCGTGAAAATTACTTCGTGATCTTAACGGAAACCGGATCACTCGCGGGGAAGGATTCCTCGACACCCTCGTCGAGCTTCCGATCGAGGCTCTCCTTCGTGTTTTCCTTCAGTTTCTTGTCGCTCTCGCCACCCTTCTTCTGGGCGACGTCCTGCTTCTGATGCTTTTCCTTCATAAAACTCTCCGCCGTTTCGGAGCGCGGTCACACGCTCCTTCTCGCATAGACAACGCCGTGGCGAAGCTGTTGATCCCTGCCTATTGCGAAAGGGGCGGCGCATCGGTTGCTGCGCCGCCCCTCGGGATCAAAAATCAGCGAGCGATATCAGGGCCTTTGCTGGGCCTGYGTCGATGTGAAGATATCGAAGGGCAGTTCCGCGATACGGAACCAGGTGTTCTCTTTCTCACGGAACGCATTCCAGTGGTCGTAGATCTTCTTGAACTTCGGATTGGTCGCGGCGATCTCGTTGTAGTGGGCGAAAGCCGTCTTGTAGCTCGCTTCCATCACGTCTTTCGGGAACGCGCGAAGCTGCGCTCCTTGGGCGACGAGGCGACGGATCGCCTCGGCGTTTTCGGCGTCGTATTTCATCACGCACATGGCATTCGCTTCCGCGCAAGCCGCTTCCAGGATGGCCTGATAGGCCGGGGGAAGGGAATTCCACTTCTCGAGATTGATGTAGAGCGAGGGCTGCGCCGATCCTTCCCAGAAGCCGGGATAGTAATAATACTTCGCGACCTTCACGAAGCCGAGCTTCTCGTCGTCGTAGGGGCCGGAGAATTCGACGGCGTCGAGCGTGCCGCGTTCCAAGGCCGGATAGATGTCGCCACCGGCCAGTACCTGTGGCACGACGCCGAGTTTCGCCATGATCTGGCCGCCCATGCCGGCGATGCGGAACTTCAGGCCCTTGAGATCCTCCAGCGAGGTCACCTCTTTGCGGAACCAACCGCCCATCTGGGCGCCAGTCTGACCGGCCGGGAAAGTCTGGACGTTGTAATCCTTTAGGAATTCGCGCACGAGCGGCAAGCCGCCGCCGAAGTGCATCCACGCATTGTGGTGACGCACATTCATGCCCCACGGCACGGAGGTCTCGAACATGAAGGTCGGATCCTTGCCGATGTAATAGCTCGACAGGGTGTAGCCGCATTCCGTCGTGCCGTTCTGAACGGCGTCGAGA
>NZ_JBFUKD010000468.1:0-3069 GCF_056401005.1 Microvirga sp. P4_G7
CCACACGTCATCACCGGGCTTGTCCCGGTGACCTCGCTCCGAAAAGCGCCGCGCCATACCGATCGAGGTGGCCGGGACGAGCCCGGCCATGACGGGGGAGGACGGTGGCGCCGCTCGCCTCGTCGGGGTTCCTCACATCACGTGGAAGTCTCACATCACGTGGAAGTCTCACATTACGTAAAAGTCCTTGTGCGACATCGTTTTGAGGTTCCTTGCCAACGTCCCGAACTGGATGGCCGCGTGCGTGCCGGTGYCGTCGTCGTCGTACAGGAGCGCGCCGTTGTTTTTGTTGTAGATGACCCGGTCGCTCGAATCGCCTGCCTTGTCGCCGATGTGGAACGCCCCTTTCGACAAGCCACCCTTCTTGGCGATTTTCGTAAAGACGCTCTTTGCCAGATGCATGATGTCGTCCGGTACGCTGAAATCGACGACCTTCTCCAGATTGGCTTTCTTGTTCGCCGCGTTTGTCTTGGAAAGCGTCGCGTTGAACAGGAAGACGTCCTGGCCCTTGCCGCCGCTCAGGGTGTCGTTGCCGAGCCCGCCGACGAGCGTGTCGTTGCCAAGCCCACCACCCAGATTGTCTTTGCCGGCGCCGCCGACGATCTTGTCGTTGAGATCGGATCCGATGGTGATCTCAGGGCTCACGTCTTTCACGACGATGGAGAAATCGCGGTCGATGAAAAGCCCGCCCTTGTCGGTCGCGCGGACGGTCACCTTGTGTGATTTCGCCTGTTCGAAATCGAGCCCGACGCCATGCGCGACGACGACCTTCGTGCCGCTCGCATCGAGCGTGAACCGTCCCCCCGCATTGTCGACGAGTGCGTAGGTGAACGTCTCCTCGGTATTGAGATCCGACGCCTTGRGCGACCCGACGACGGTACCGTTCGTCGCCAACTCGTTGGCCGGGGTTTGAATGAACTCGATCTGGGTCGGTTTCTCGTCCTGCGAAACCGTGACGACGGATTGGGCAACGTTGCCGGCGGAGTCTTCCACCTTGATCGTGAGCGCGCGGGACGTGAACGGTGCGTTTCCGGTGTTCGTGTAGGTGAGCGCGCGGATGATGTGCTCGACCATCGAGGGCGCAGAAGAGTTGAAGTTGATCTTGAAACTCGAGGCTGTGGTGCCATCCGAGAAATAGCCGACATCCGCGCCATCGACCAGAATGATGTTACTCGCTCCGTAACCGCCGAACAATTCTATGTCGCCAGTCGTGTCGATCCCGAGCTGATCGGACGCATCGGAGCCGCTGGACACTTCGACCGTCAAAGACCGGATCTTCGTTCCGTCATCGGTAAGCTTCGCGTCTCGGCCCAGATCGATGAACGAGGTGCGCTGCACAATTGCGCGGACGTGGTCTCCGCCCACGCCTGTCAGCACCGGAGCGGCATCGAGATCTGTCTTTTCGTCGTCCTTGACGGAGGCGAAGCCCTGGTTGTGCAGTTGCCGGCGTTCTTCGGCCGTGAAAGAAGCGCCCGTCAGAACGAGTTTGCTGTTCGCCCCGAACGAGAATGTACTGAGAGCAAGAGCCTTTTCGTCGAGCGTAATGGTACCGTTATCCGCGTCGAACGAGATGGCTTCGATGTTGGTGATCGTCTTGTTCGATAGATCGATCGACCCACCCGAGAGATAAATCACGTCATTTTCGAAGGTGCCGGGACCACTCACGGTTCCGCCTTCAATCGACTGGACGTCCGCCAGCTGGGACACGTCGAACGTGAAACTATCCTGCTCGAAGCTCCCTTTGATGATCTCAATATTCTTGAACTCGGCAAAATCCCGAAGAAACAACGATCCGCCGTTGACGAGCTGCAACGTGTCCAGTCCGGCGCCACCATCGAGTCTGTCGCCTTCATCGACCGCGCCCACGGTGACCGCAAACGTCTCATCCGCCGCTGTCCCCGTGACGGCTTCTACGCCGGCTTCGAGAAACTGGACGTCGTCGGGCGCCATTCTCACGTGGGTCGTCGCGGCGCAGGCTTCCATGTCGCCCATGCCCTCGAGGTAGATGGCGACCGTCCGCTCCATGATGGAGGACGCCGCCGAGGTGTTGGTGTAGGTCAAGGCGCGGATGAGGTCCTGAACCTGAACGGCCGTCACGCCGGCCTCGAAATCAATCCCCATGCCATAGGTATTCAACGACACGACCGTGCCGATCTTCGTCGTCGTGCCACCGCTGGTATGTCTGACCTCGATGCCTTCGGCGAGACTGCCCGACAATGAAATATGAAGGCCGTCTGTGCTGATTCCGACGACATCGGTATCTTCGGCATACATCCCGAAATCGACCGCCAGCCTCGCGATGACGCCGTTTGCAGCGACAACCTCTGCATCACCGTCTTCGTCGATCGAAACGGTCTGTCCGGCAAAAGTGCGTTGCAATGAATTGTCGAGATTATTGATCGTGATCGCGGCGAGAGTCGCGGGCTGAAATTGATGATCAAATGGTGACATTGATACCCCCAATGAAAACGCCCGCCGGCTTTCTGCCGGTGCGAGCCTGTCGCGCTGGAGTGCGTCTCCAACAGGAGTGAAGTATTACAAGTTTAGATACGTTATAACAAGTATTTTATGTCGCAACGCGGGCCCTTGGTGTCATTCCCGGCCGGAGGCGGCGGGAGTCGTCGAAGGGGAACGGAGCCCATAGAGCCACACTCGCCGCGTCCCGCCATGGGTCCGCTTCCCTCGCTTCGCTCGCCGGGGATGACACGAGGGGGCGCTCCAGACCGCTCCACACGTCACCACCCCTCCACACGTCATCACCGGGCTTGTCCCGGTGACCTCGCGGCGAAAAGCGCCGCGCCATTCCGATCGAGGTGGCCGGGACGAGCCCGGCCATGACGGGGGAGGACGGCGGCATGCGCGTCATCGCCCCTCCACGTGTCATTCCCGGCCGGAGGCGGCGGAGCCGGCGGAGGGGAAGGGAACCCATAGAGCCGCACTCGCCGCGTCCCGCCATGGGTCCCCTTCCCTCGCTTCGCTCGCCGGGGATGACACGAGCGGCTCCAGATCGCTCCACGCGTCATCGYCCCTCCACACGTCATCACCGGGCTTGTCCCGGTGACCTCGCTC
>NZ_JBFUKD010000469.1:0-3061 GCF_056401005.1 Microvirga sp. P4_G7
CGCTTCGTGATTCCCTTAAGGTATGCGGCCTGACCTCCCGCCCCGAGGTGGAAGCTCTTCTGGCCTTGCACCGAAGCCTGGAGGCGGAGGGGATCTGGCGCGATGCCTTGAGTGACCTCGTCGTCGAATTCGTCATGCGGAAGGCGGGCTCGCGGGGTGTCGTGTCGGGCGAGGAGTCCATGTGGCTGACGACGGTGCTCGATCTGTGCGGGCCCGGCGAGACGGCCATGGCCATCGCGCTCACGATCCTCGAGCGCGCAAAGCATGTGGATTCGATTCTTCTGGAATTCATCATGCGCGGCCGCCAGCACGCCCGGTCGCAAAGTCTCGCGGCCTGACACCCTCATCCCCCACCGGCGAAGTCCCGGCTTTTCGAACGCTCGCTTGTGCAGTAACCAGGGTCTGCCTTTTCGGCTGAAGCGTTTGAGGGCTCATGTTCGCCAAGATACTGATCGCCAATCGGGGCGAGATCGCGTGCCGGGTCATCAAGACGGCCCGTCGCATGGGCATCAAGACGGTCGCCGTCTATTCGGATGCGGATCGCGATGCATTGCACGTGGCGATGGCCGACGAGGCGGTGCATATCGGGCCAGCGCCCGCCGCTGAATCCTATCTGGTGATCGAGAAGATCGTCGATGCCTGCCGGCAGACGGGGGCGGAGGCCGTGCATCCAGGCTACGGGTTCCTGTCCGAGCGCGAAGCGTTTGCGAAGGCTCTCGCGGAAGCAGGCATCGTCTTCATCGGGCCGAACCCCGGTGCCATCGCCGCGATGGGCGACAAGATCGAATCGAAGAAGGCGGCCGCCGCGGCGAAGGTCTCGACAGTGCCGGGACATCTCGGCGTGATCGAGGGTCCCGAACAGGCCGTCACCATCGCAGACGAGATCGGCTATCCGGTGATGATCAAGGCGTCGGCCGGCGGCGGCGGCAAGGGCATGCGCATCGCGTACGCCGCCAATGAAGTCGCCGAGGGTTTTGCCCGCGCGAAATCGGAGGCGGCGTCGTCGTTCGGCGACGATCGCGTCTTCATCGAGAAGTTCATCACCGATCCCCGCCATATCGAGATCCAGGTGCTCGGCGACAAGCATGGCAACGTGATCTATCTCGGCGAGCGCGAATGCTCGATTCAGCGCCGCAATCAGAAGGTCATCGAAGAAGCGCCGTCGCCATTGCTCGACGAAGCGACCCGCAAGCGCATGGGTGAGCAGGCGGTCGCGCTCGCCAAGGCTGTCGGCTACGATAGCGCGGGCACCGTCGAATTCGTCGCCGGACAGGACAAGTCGTTCTATTTCCTCGAGATGAACACACGCCTCCAGGTCGAGCATCCGGTGACCGAGATGATCACCGGCGTCGATCTCGTCGAGGAGATGATCCGGGTCGCCGCCGGCGAAAAGCTGCGGATCAAGCAATCCGACGTGACATTGAACGGCTGGGCGGTGGAGAGCCGCATCTATGCGGAAGATCCGGTTCGCGGTTTTCTCCCGTCGACCGGACGCTTGGTGATCTACCAACCGCCTGAGGAGGACGAAGCAGACGGCGTCACGATCCGCAACGATACCGGCGTCTACGAGGGCGGCGAGATCTCGATCTTCTACGATCCCATGATCGCCAAGCTCGTGACTCACGCACCGACACGCGAGGAGGCGATCGACGCTCAGGCCCACGCGCTCGATGCATTCGCCATCGACGGTATCCGCCACAACATCCCGTTTCTCGCCACGCTGATGCAGCACCAGCGCTGGCGCGACGGAAAGCTCTCGACCGGCTTCATCGCCGAGGAATTCCCGGACGGCTTTTCCGTTCCGGCGCCGACGGGCGACGCCGCACGCCGCATGATCGCCGTCGCGGCCGCGATCGATCACCTGCAGAACGAACGCAAGCGCATGATCTCGGGCCAGATGAGGCCCGCCGGCGCCGTCAGGTTCTCCCGCGAACGCGTCGTCATGTTGGGACGAGAGCGCCACGATGTGATCGTCGAGGATATCGACGGCGGCATCGCCATCCTCATCGCCGGAGAGGCCTGGCCCATTCTGTCGGGATGGCATCCGGGCGAGCCGGTATGGTCGGGCGCGGTTGGCGGCGAGGATGTGGCGATGCAGGTTCGCCCTCTGCTCAACGGCCTCGCGCTATCCCATGCGGGCACGGCCGCCGAGATCCGCGTCTACACCCACAAGGAAGCCGAACTTGCCGCGCTGATGCCTGACAAGATCGTCGCCGACACCGGCAAGGTGCTTCTCTGTCCGATGCCGGGTCTCGTCAAGGCGATCAGCGTCCGGCAAGGGCAGGAGATCAAGGTCGGCGAGCCGCTTTGCATCGTCGAGGCCATGAAGATGGAAAACGTGCTGCGCGCCGAACGCGATGGAACGGTTGCCAAAATCCTGGCCAAAGAGGGCGATAGCCTCGCGGTCGACGCCGTCATCATGGAATTTGCATAGATCGATGCCGCTCTATTTCGCCTATGGGTCCAATATGGACCGCGCTGCCATGGCTCAGCGATGTCCCGCATCGAAAGTCGTCGGCGTCGCGCGCCTGATGCGCCATCACTTCTTCATCTCGAGCGACGGGTACGCCTCCGTCGCGCGCGATCCGCGGCGCGTGGTCTGGGGCGTTCTCTGGGACTTGGCCTTCAGCGACATACCGGCGCTCGATCGTTACGAAGGCGTGTCGACGGGCCTCTATACGAAAATCGACCAGCCGGTGCTTTCGCACCAGGGGCCGCGTCGGTCGATCATCTATCTCGGCCGTACGGTGAAGCCGGGAGCGCCCAAACCGGGCTATATGGAGGATGTGGTGAGCGCGGCGCGGGAGGCCGGACTTCCGCAGGATTACCTGCAGAGCCTCGAAGTCTGGTTGCCGCATGCCACCGCCGCGGCGACCTCGGTGCCTCAGCCGGCACAGTCGCGGGTTCGTCCGATCTGGGGCGCTCCCACCAGCACGTTGGGGCGCCCGAAGGGAGGTTGAGCGTGGAACGATACGTTCTTGTTCGCATTCACGGACGGGTTCAGGGCGTCGGATTCCGCGCCTGGGTTCACCATCAGGCCGAGCTGAGAGGTCTCAAGGGC
>NZ_JBFUKD010000470.1:0-3055 GCF_056401005.1 Microvirga sp. P4_G7
CCTTTCCTCCAATGCCACCTTGGACAACGTCATCGCAGACGTAGGGTCCGGGTCGTATCTTGTTTTCCGAGACCTTTCGTCTGCGGCGACCAGTCCCATCCAATCCGATGGCTGGACGGGCCTGGCGTCGACGAGCGGTTCCGTTGAGATCGGCGCACTCTCTGGAAGCGGTATCGTCAGTTCATTGACCGGGGCGCAAACATTGGTTGTCGGCGGCCTCAATACGAGCACGACATTCACGGGATCACTCAACGACGGCGTTGGCACGTTTGCGCTGGACAAGCGTGGCACAGGCACACTGACATTAAGCGGCAACAACACGTATACCGGTGGCACGATCGTCAATTCGGGTGCCGTCGCCATCTCGGGTGGCAACAATCTCGGCACTGCCGGAGTGACGCTCAACGGAGGCACGCTTCACGCGACGAGCGATCTCACGCTCAACAATTCGGTTGTCGTCGGGGGGCTTGGCGCCACTGTCGACGCTGACGTGAACGACGTGACGCTCGCCGGGGTGATCAGCGGTACAGGAACGATGACTCTGTCGGGCGTCGCGACGACGGGTATCCTGACCTTGTCCGGCAACAACACCTATACCGRAGGCACCATCGTGCAGGATGGCACTGTTGCCATCTCCTCGGACTCCAATCTCGGCGCTGCCGCGGGTTTTCTGACACTCGACGGCGGAACGTTGCTGCTTGATGGTGACGTCGTGTCCAGCCGCGCCATCAGCCTATCGACCAACGGGGGCACGATCGACAGCAACGGTCACATCATGACGCACAACGGCGTCGTGACGGGCGATGGTCTTCTGATCAAGGATTGCTGTGGAACACTCGTCCTCAATGGTACGAACACCTATGAAGGCGGCACTGGGCTTCTGGGTGGGGTGCTTCAGGTTTCGCGCGACGCAAATCTCGGTGAATCCTCCGGCCCCTTGATCTTCGAAACCGGCGAACTTCTGACCACCGCGAGCTTCACTTCGAACCGCATCATCGACACATTCTTCGGTGGTACTTTCAACGTTCAGTCTGGGACGACCCTGACGCTCAACGGAGCATTCATCGACTCGGCTGGCACCGGGCTCGGAATCGTCGAGAAGGATGGTGCCGGAACGCTGATCCTCAACGGCGCCGGCAGCTACCAGGCGCCGACCGTAGTCAACGACGGGTTGCTGACGATCAACAACCGGTTCGAAACCGCGTCGGTCACGGTCGGCACTGGAGCTTCTCTTGGCGGTGCGGGCGAGATTGTGGGAGACGTCGACGTCGATACTGGCGGCAGGCTCGTTGGTCGCAATGCTGCGACCTTTACACTCGGCTCACTTGCGCTGACGGGCGGGGCGCTCGATGTCACACTCGGTGCTCCAAGTGCCGTGCCCGTCTTCGCCATTGTCGGCAACCTGACGCTCGACGGTACGCTGAACGTCGACAGCGATACTGGGTTCGGGGCGGGAACGTTCCGCTTGTTCAACTACGGCGGCGCTCTCGCTGGCCCAGGCCTGACACTCGTTTCGACACCGCTCGGTTATGATCCATCGTTGTTTTCGCTGTCGGCGTCGGGAAACCAGATCAACCTGACCGTTGCGGCGTCAACCACGGATCAGTACTGGACAGGTGGCTCCGGTGTCTGGAACGCGACGAACGCAAATTGGGAGAATGCAGCCGGCACGATCACTGGTCCATGGGGCAGTGCGATCGGTGTATTCCGTGGTGGGATCGGCACGGTAACGGTTGATGGCCAGCAGGCCTTCACTGCACTGCGATTCGAAAACAACAGCACCTATACCCTGCAGAATGGCACCGCCGGATCTTTGGCGATCAGCGGGTCTCAGGGCGTCATTCGAACGGATACGGGATCCTCTGCCATCATTGCAACGCCCATCGGTGGGTCCGGGCAATTGGCGAAGGTCGGCGGCGGTACGCTGACGCTCTCGGGCGCCAATAGGTACCAGGGTGGAACCTTGCTTGCCGGCGGAACGCTTGCGGTCTCGGCGAATGAAAATCTCGGAGCTGCGAGCGGTGCTCTGACCTTCGACGGCGGGTCGCTCCGGGCAACGAGTTCGTTCGCAACCTCGCGTGACATGACGCTGACGGCGGGCAACGGGTCCATCGACGTCAATTCTGATGCCACGTTGGAAGCAAATGGGATCGTCAGTGGCGGAGGGCGCCTGACCAAGGAAGGTTTCGGAACACTGCGACTGACACGCGCCAACAGCTACACCGGTGGAACCGCGATCAATGGCGGCGTCGTGGAAGTCCGCAAGAGTGGAGCGCTCGGCACGGGATCTGTCACCGTCGACAATTCCACTCTTTCCTTCGCGCGAGCGAGTGCCGGCGATCTGTCGATCGCAGCCAGGAATACGGGCGCGATTTTCTTCGAGAAGGGTGCTGATGCCGGCCGCGCCGCCTTCGTCCTCGAAGGAGGCGCGACGACTCGATCTGGTGTCGCATTCCTCGATGGTAGCAGTGGCGGCACGGCGGTGTTCACGACGAAGGCTTACGGCTCGGTGAACTTCGGGCCTGGAAGCAACGCGGCGAACGCCACGATGATCAATGAGGCGGGCGGTACGACCTATTTCGGCGGAGGGGCGAAAGGAGACCGCGCCACCGTCGTCAACCGGGCCGGCGGCAATCTCGACATCAGCGGTTACAAGGGCGAGTTCGTGCTCGGATCGCTTTCCGGTTCAGGGAACGTCTTCCTCGGGGCAAGCGACCTTGTCCTCGGAAGCAATGGCGCCAACGGTGCCTTTGCAGGGCGGCTGATCGATGGAGGATTCGCGGCCGGCACGGGCGGTGGTTTGATCAAGTCAGGATCGGGCGTGCTCCGGCTGACGGGCGACAGCACATTCACCGGACCGACGGAAGTAAGATCCGGAACGCTTCAGGTCGACGGCACGCTTGCATCGTCAGTGATCGTAAGCAATGGCGCAGCATTGTCGGGCAGCGGCGAGATTGGTGCTCTTGGTCTTGGTTTTGGCGCGACTATCGCTCCTGGGAACTCGATCGGGACCATGTCCGTCACCGGAGATATGCAGACGCTCACCGGCTCTATC
>NZ_JBFUKD010000471.1:0-3049 GCF_056401005.1 Microvirga sp. P4_G7
GGGGCATTGTTCGCCGTCGCGCAAGGTCGTGTCGAAGATCAGGACGCGATCTTTGGTCGAACCGGTTGAAATGGACATTTTATGAGCCTTCCCTGGGGGAGCTGCCCTCACAGCGCYCCAGTGGTTTCGATTTCATTCGAACCCCTGAGAGCCCAGGCATGCACGCCCAGCCGACCCTCAGGGGCGACTAAGGAGAAGGAGACCAAGGAGGCGCGCGCGACCGGCCGCGGGTGCGGCTCCTGTCGTCTTGGCGCTGGCGGAACCGATGAACATCGGGGCCTGATCCTCCTGGAACGCCGCAGATTCCGCGACGCATCATTCGCTTTTATCGGCGCCTGCCGCCCATGGCAAGCGGGCAGACGGCCGAATTCGTGCCCTCCCCTTGAAAGCTTGGAAGGGTTGGAAACCTTGCCGGACAGCCCAGGCTGAGCCATGAATCGCGAAAAGCTCTGTCCAGCAGGCTCGTTCAACGGAGGAAGCCCCCATGAAATTCGGCCTCAGCGCTTTGTCGATCGCCGCCGTGACCCTCGTCGCCTTGACCGCTTGCAACCAGACGAGCCAGACGTCTCAGCCCACGGCAGCGGCCGCGCCGGTGGGCTGCAAGGGTGAGATCGGCGAGTATCAAGCGGTCATGGACAACGACAAGCAGATGGGACACGTCAACACGACGGTCTACAATCGCGTCGTGAATGAAATCGACAAGGCATCGGCCGCCTGTGACGCGGGGCGCGACGCTGAGGCATCGCGCCTCATCAATGCGACCAAGTCACGATACGGCTACCGCTGAGCGAAGTGCCAGGCGAAGAATGTCTGAAGCCATTGCGGCATGGTTTTAGGATCGACGTCGGCCGGACTGCGAACGATCCGCACGTCGGACAGCTCCGGTTCGTGCTGTTTGGCGATCTGGACCCGAATGCGCGCGGCCACTGCCTCGGCGGGTTCGGGCGCCACCACATAGCGGACGAGCGCAATGGCCGGCCAACGCCTCACGGCGATCCATTCCTTGGAGACCTCGTAGTCGGTCAGGCCCGTCTCTTCCTCGAGCTCGCGGGTCAGGCTCGACGCGAGATCGACGGTGCCATCGGGCAGAAGATCCGACCGGTCGGGGGTTCCTGCTGCGAAATACACGCGCCCGCCATTGGCGGTGTGGTCCGCCATCACTCCGCAAATGAAGGCTCCATCCGAGCCTTGCAGCGCGCCGACGGCAAAGCCATTCGCAACGCTCGCATCGCGCTCCGGAAGGTCGAGCCAGCCGACGAAATCGGAATAGTCCATTTCCGAGTACACCATGCGGCAGCAATCCGCCGTCAATTCCATGTCGCGGATCGCAAGGACGCGGCCATTGAAGATCTTCGGGGTCAGAGCTTGCCGCCGCGACCAATTGGCCTCGATCCGGCCACGGTTCTCACGTGCCCAGGGCCAATCCATCACCTTGATCCGCGCATCGAGGTGGGCGATGCGGGCCACTTGGATATCCCGGTTCATGCCAGAAATTCCCCGCGGCTCACGACGAAGGCCCGCCCGCCGATTTCGGCGGAGATCAAAGCGCCGTCCTTGATCGTCAATTGCAGATCGATCTCGCTCGGCCGTCCCATCTCGAAACCCTGCTCGATGAGGATGTCGTGTTCACCATCACCAAGTGGTTCGCACTGCATCAACGCTCCAGCAAAAGCCGCAGCGGCCGAACCGGTCGCGGGATCTTCCGCAACGCCCATTCCCTGACCGAACATGCGGGCGCGATAGCCGCGCTCAATGCGCGCATAGACGTACGTTGCGGGATGATCGCTGTCGCCGAAGACCTTGTCGAAGGCTTCGCCATGCGGTTTCGCACGCGCCAGCGCATCGAGCGAAGCCACTGGTACGAGATCGTAGGCAACGCCGGCGGTATGACGGCTAGGTACGTGGCGGTCGAAGCCGATTTCGCCCGGATCGATCCCGAGGGCCCAACCGCACGCGGCGGCGTCCTTGCCGTCTCCCCACACAGTGGGCAGGCGCGGCAAGCGAAAGCGCGCCCGGCCCCGGTCGTTGCCTTCGACCTCGGCCGCGCACGAGACGATTCCGATTTTCTCCTTGAGGCCGAAAGCAACCGCGCCGCGCTCGCCGGCACGATCCAGCAACGCAAGCAACACGGCCGTTCCCACAGTCGGATGGCCTGCGAACGGCAATTCGCGCGAGGGCGTGAAGATGCGGATGTCGGCGCGATGACCCGGCTGCGTCGGTGGGAAGACGAACACCGTCTCCGAGAGGTTGAACTCCCGCGCGATCGCCTGCATCCGCGCGTCGTCCAGCCCCTCCGCATCGTGAACAACCGCCAATGGATTTCCGACCAGGGGCTTTCCGGCGAAGACGTCGAGCGTGAAAAAGCGTCGGGTCATGGAACTCATATCTCCTGGGCTGCGAAGCGATATGTCGGCGACACGAACTCATCCTGCGCGGCGACAGTGAGGATTTCGCGCGCGCCGGCTTCTTCCGTGCGCTTCAAAAGGCCGTAGACCGATGAGGACGCCTCGGCAAGAGCTGCCGCAGCGGAGCGCGTTCGCGCAAAATGGACGAAAAACAATGCAGCGATCGCATCGCCCGCGCCGTTGACGCTCAAGGACAGCCGCGGCGTGCGCACGGCCCAGAACTGTCCGTTCTCGCCCACGACAAGATCGACGAAATCGGGCGGCGTTTCGCTGGTGTGGACGGATGTGACCAGGATCACTTTCGGTCCCATCGCGTGGACGGCGCGAATGGCGTCCTTCACGTCGTCCATGCTCGCGGTCGTGCGACCGGAGAGATAATCGAGTTCGAAATGGTTCGGCGTGATGATATCCGCGGAAGGAAGCGCCTGCTCCTTCATGAATTCCGGGATGCCCGGGCGGACGAACACACCACGGCCGACGTCTCCGATGACAGGATCACAACAATAGAGCGTTGCGGGATTGGCCGACCGAACGCGGGCGACCGTGCTCAGGATCGCATTGCCGATATCGGCCGATCCCATATAGCCCGACAGAACGCCGTCGCACCGGGACAGCACGTCGCGCTCGGCGATGCCCTCGACGAG
>NZ_JBFUKD010000472.1:0-3048 GCF_056401005.1 Microvirga sp. P4_G7
CGCTAGCGCCCAGGGATTCTGCAGTCCGGCGGCAATGGTTTCGACGACGATCTCGACTTTATCCGTGCGGATGCGCTGGGAATCCTGAGCCGCGGCAGCGCCGGACAACAGGGTCAGGAGAGAAAAGGCCAGCCCTCGAAACCACATCAAATCATCCTCAATCAATCTCGCGAAGACCTAGCCCATGACGCCAGCGCGTCAATCCGGCCCGCGATCACTGATCTGAGATGTGGATATAGGAGGGCGTTTCCGCCTTGTGAGCCCGCGTTTGGACTTGCGTCCCCAGGACGATTGAGATCAGCGCCAAGCCGATAAGGAGATAAAGGCCGGCCGAAAGGCGGTTTTCCGAGGCGGGTTCGAGCCGATAGAGACGCGACACGGTCTGAACTCTGTTACGCGATCGCTGAGGATACATTGGGTACAAGTCCCGCATTAACCATGTGAATCGGTTGGGAAAACCTGTGTAGAACCGGAAAGTTCCCGCACATTGTTCCGCGACTCGGGTCAGACCCTTTGATTCAAGCACTGATTACGCGAAATCGGACGGCGGGATCGTCCGCCGATCTGCCGCTATCCGATGGTATACGACGGGTCACCGCCGGCGTTTCACTCTAGGTGAACAACTTCGAAGCATTCGGCGCGAAACGGCCAAGCTTGTCCGGATCGAGTTCGACCCCTAGGCCCGGCTTTTCGGGGATAGCGAGATACCCCTCATCGTCGAGGGCAAACGGTTCGGCGAGAATACCGTCGACATAGGGGCTGCCGCCAATGAATTCGACCAGATCCGCGTCGGAGAAGGCGGCTGCCATTTGAAGGTCGGCCGCGACGCCCAATGCGGTGTTCCAGCCATGTCCAATGTACTTCACCCCGAAATCCGATGCCATCCATGCGATCCGGCGCTGCTCGCTGATGCCGCCGACTTTGGTGACGTCCGGCTGCACGATGTCGAAGGCGCCACGAGCCAGCCAGGGGATAAACGATTGCCGGCGGGTGAGAACTTCGCCCCCTGCGATCGGTACGGGGCTGACGCGCCGCAGATGGCAGAAGTCGTCGATCGCGTCCGGTTTCAGCGCTTCCTCGAACCAACCGACATTGTAGTCCTTCAGCATCTCTGCGGTGCGCATGGCCCATTTGAGGCCGTTCGGCCATAGCGCGTCGCTCGCGCCGGCGTCGACGAGGAGCTGATTTTCATCGCCTGCCGCGTCCCGCGCCGCGCGAACGATCGCCTCGTCGAGCTTGGTATCGTTACGCCGGCCGAATGGCCCCCAACCGATCTTGAACGCCCGAAAGCCCTTTGCGCGGTATTGCGCGACGACGTCGCGCATCTGCTCCGGCTCTTCCATCAGCAGTGAGCAATAGGGCTGAACACGCTGCCGATAGGTTCCTCCGAGCAGGCGGCCGACGGGCATCCCTGTTGCTTTGCCGAGAATGTCCCATAGCGCGATGTCGATGGCGCTGATGGTGTGCGTGAGCGTGCCGCCTCGTCCCATCCAGAACGTGTTCTGATGCAGCTTCTCGGTCACGCGTTCCGGCTCGAGAGCGTTCTCATTCGCGAAGAGCGGCTCCAGAACCTTGACGCCGGCTTCAACCAGCCTGCCATCCGTAAACGCACTGCCGTAGCCCGTTATGCCGGCATCGGTGTGGACAGCCACGATTGCGTGGATCGAATCCTCCGGCTTGATTTCGGCCGACCAGCCACCCTTTGGGCTCTCGCCGAAAAGTGGCGCGGCTTCGATCGAGCGAATGCGGATGGGCGGTACGGCGGACGTGAGTTGTGCCCGTCCAGGTGTCACGAAGGTCATGAGCGCGCCTATGCTTGCAAATAGAGAGGGAGGAGGGGAAATCAGGACTTCGTGGGCCGGGTCCGCTCGGAGCGGCGACGCGCGATGATGCCCTGGAAGTCGACAGCGTGGGTCTGGACGTTGATGTGATCGTCGAGCKCTTGCGCCATCCGCGTCACGTCACCGGATTCGAAGACCTGAATCAACGTCCGGTGCTCGTTCGCGATGTCCGCCATGGCTTTTCCGAAGGTTGACAGGCCGACGATGATGGTGAGCTGGCGCGACAGCATTTCCCAGAGATCGCAAATCACTTCGTTGCCGCTGAATTGGCAGAGCGCGCGATGAAAATTGGTGTCCGCGGTGGCAAAGCCATAGGCGTCGCGGCGCACGCGCATCAGATCGAGCTCGTCGACGCGGTGATGGAGAAGCTCCACCTCCGTCTTGCCGTTCCGCCCACCGAGAATCGCACGGGTCGCAGCAGCGGTCTCCAGCGCCACACGCGCTTCGATGAGGTGGTCGATACGCTCCTGCGTCACCGTTCTGAGACGAATGCCCTTGTAGGGCTCGTTGACGACAAGCCCCTGGCTTTCGAGTATCCGCAGCGCCTCCCTCACCGGCACGCGGCTGATGCCCAGGCCTTGCGCCAAGTCGGCTTCGACGATGCGATCTCCTGGAAGAATGCGCCCGGATGCTGCGGCTGCGATCACCTCGTCGATCACCGCATCGACCAGCGTGCGTGGGCGCAAAGGTTGCCAACCCGGCTGCGCGTCACCCTCGACGCCGTCTGGATTGGATGTCGCTATCAGTCGCGGTCTTGAAGCCATTTTGATCAGTCGCTCGTGATCCCAGGAAGTCGGCATGTCGACATCGTCCGGTTATCCATCCTTCGACCACCACCTTGCGGAATTGACGAAAGGGAAGCAGAGCCATTGACATCGGCAAAAATTGTATACCATCATACGAATGACAAAACAAGGATGGGGCGGATCGGCTGATGGGCGAAGTTGAAGTGAAGAGTCGAATTCGCTGTGGAATTGATTTCGACAAGAACGGACGCCAAGCCGGCTATCTGCGTGCGCCGTTGTCTCGCAACAATTCCGGCTGGGGCACCGTCGAAATTCCGATTGTTTGCGTGAAGAACGGCGAAGGGCCGACCGTCCTCTTCACCGGTGGCGTGCACGGCGACGAATATGAGGGCCTGATCGCCGTGTCGCGGCTGGCCCGGTCGCTTGATCCGGCAACAATCCAAGGCCGCGTGATCATGCTG
>NZ_JBFUKD010000473.1:0-3034 GCF_056401005.1 Microvirga sp. P4_G7
GGCGTCTGCGCCTGGCGATTGTCTTGCCGCTCCGACGCTGCCGCACCGGCGGAAGGACCTCCGGACGGCTGCGCTCTTCCCTCCTGCCCAAGGGCAGGAAAAGCGAGCGCGACACAAAGCGCGGAAATTGCTGACAAGTGGCCGACCCGGATCATGACCTCATCCTCTTCTGACGCCGTTGAAATGGCGCGCGGACGACTATCGTTCCGTCGGCGAGACATTTCTGAGGCACTGCCATCGGAAAACCGTCAGGCTTTGCGTTGCCAGCGACCATCGTCGTCCTGCTGCCAATAGGTTGCCTCATGGCCACCTTCCTTCACGCTCCGCCACTGGTCCCGTGCACTGCGAAGCGCCTCGTCGTCGTTGCCGTCGAACAAGACGACGAGGCGTTCATAGGCAGCGACATCCTGTGGCAGCGGTGCGCCTTCCACGAGGAAACGAACATTCGCCGTGTTCGAGTTCTCATTGCTTTGCGTGAGGAGAACCGGATGGTCGGCCGAACGGCTTTCGCGATCGGTCCCATGCGGCAGGAAGCTCTCCTCCGTAAAGGTCCAGAGATGGTCGTCGAGGGCCGCCATTCTCTCCTGCGTCACGACTTGAACGACCGCCCGCCAGCCGCGCTCCAACGTCTTGAGCAGCAGCGTCGGCAGGACAGCCTCGAGGGGCTGTCTCTGCAAGTGGTAGAACAGGATTTCGGCCATCGGCGGCTGGATACTCCGAAGCGGGATCGGACAGGCTTCAGGACTCGTAGTGATCCCTTACCAGGCGATCGAGGATGCGCACGCCCCATCCGGACGCCCATCCCTTGTTGATCTCCGTTTGGGGTGAGCCCATCGCGACGCCGGCGATATCGAGATGCACCCAGGGAACATCGTTCACGAACCGTTGGAGGAACACCGCCGCCGTGCTCGACCCAGCCGGACGCCCGGCCGAGTTCTTCATGTCGGCGAATTTGGAATCGATCATCTTGTCGAATTCCGGACCGACGGGCATGCGCCAGACGCGCTCGCCCGTCGCCTGACCGGCGGCACTGAGACGCGCCGAAAGCTCGTCGTTGTTCGAGAAAAGGCCCGCATATTCCTGCGCCAGCGCCACGATGATGGCGCCTGTGAGCGTTGCGAGATTGATCATGAACTTGGGCTTGAATCGATCCTGGACGTACCAGAGCACGTCGGCCAGAACCAAGCGGCCCTCCGCGTCCGTGTTGATGATTTCAATGGTCTGCCCGGACATGCTGGTGACGATGTCGCCCGGACGCTGCGCGTTGCCGTCCGGCATATTCTCCACGAGGCCGATTGCACCGATGACGTTCGCCTTCGCCTTGCGGCTGGCGAGCRCATGCATCAGGCCGACGACGCAAGCCGCGCCCGCCATGTCGCCCTTCATGTCTTCCATRCCGCCGCCGGGCTTGATSGAMAYKCCRCCCGAATCRAASACSACSCCCTTGCCGAYGAAGGCAATCGGYTTGTCCKWSGCCTTGCCGCCGTTCCAGCGCATGATGGCGAGACGGGCCTCACGCTTGGAGCCCTGCGCGACACCGAGCAAAGCGCGCATGCCGAGCTTGCGCATGGCCTTCTCGTCGAGGATTTCCACGTCGACGCCGACCTTTTCGAGCGCCTCCGCGCGCGCCGCGAATTCTTGCGGGCTGAGCACGTTCGGCGGCTCGTTGACGAGATCACGTGCGAGCACGACGCCGTCCGCAAGACCTTCGCGCAGTTTGAGCGCCTTCTTGGCCGCAGCGAGATCCGACACGACCAGCGTCAGGCGCGTCGTGCGATCGCGCTTGTCGTCTTTTTTGGTCTTGTAGCGGTCGAAGCTGTATTTCCTCAGCCGCGCGCCGAGAGCGAGATCGGCAACGGCATCGGCCGAGACATCGGCGCCCGGCACGTCGACGATGACCGTCGCGGCCTTTCCGTTGATCTTGCCCGCGACGAATCCACCTGTCAGAGCCCAGTCGACGGGTGCACCCTTGTCTTCGGCGACCCCGACGACGACGAGTTTATCCACAGCCAGGGCTGCGGGCGCGGTCAGGACGAGCGCTGAGCGGGCTTTGCCCTTGAACTGTTCGATTCCGGCTGCCGACTTGATGAGGTCCACGGCCTTTTGACCGATGAGTTTGGCGACGATGGGCGTCGGCTTCAGGTTCTCACCGACGAAAATCACCAATTCGCCACCTTCGACCGGGCCATGCGCCCGGACGTCGATCTTTAAGCTTTCGGCCATGGAATTCCCTCTGACTGCTCAAAAAAGCCCGGAAACGGCTTCGTATCGGGTCACATACACCATATCGGGGGCGACTTCACCAAGGCTTTGCCGTGAAAGCGCCCTACTCCCAAGGTGTTGAAGAGCGCGCAAGGTGTTGAAGAGCACGGCCTTGCTTGGCCCAACCGGACAGGCTACCCAGAGCGATGCGCCGTCAGGCGAAGGTTTTTCAATGCTTCTACTCGAACGCTACATACTGAAAATCGCATTTAATGCCTTTGCGGCCTGCCTCATCGCCCTCACCGGCGTGATCTGGATCACGCAGGCGCTGCGCGAGCTCGACCTTCTCACCGCCAAGGGACAGACCATCATGGTGTTCCTGACCGTGACCGGTTTGTCGTTGCCCGCCCTGATCACCGTCATCTCGCCGGTCGCGTTGTTCATCGCGACGATCTACGCCTTGAATAAACTGAACAGCGATTCCGAGTTGATCGTCATGAGCGCGGCTGGCATGCCGCCGCGGCGACTTCTCAAGCCATTCCTCGCCCTGAGCGTCCTCGTCTGCGCCATCGTGGGCTTCATGACGATCTACATCATGCCGGCGAGTTTCCAGGAGATGCGCGACCTAGTCACCAAGATTCGCGCCGATTTTGTCGCCAACATGGTGAAAGAGGGCCAGTTCACCACCCTCGATAACGGCATCACGTTCCATTACCGCGAAAAGGCCGGCGATGCCCTGCTCGGCATCTTCATGCAGGACCTGCGCGACAAGGAAAAGCCAGTGGTCTATCTCGCCGAGCGCGGACAGGCCATCGAATCGAATGGGCAATCC
>NZ_JBFUKD010000474.1:0-3032 GCF_056401005.1 Microvirga sp. P4_G7
GGTCCGCTCTGGGGTACCGAGTGTCCGCTGTGGGGTACCGTACGGTCCGCCCTCAGGTACCGGTTTTAAATTTTTGGGGTGCCATCGCGCGAAGTCCTTGGAGGCACTGCTGCCGGTGAGATCGCACGCGAGCTCGGTCAGCCGCCACTCAGTGGAGTGACGAATTTTGCGGTCGAATTTTCCCTTTCGGGTTTGAGTAATAAAGCCGCGGTCCTGGAGGATGGTAAGCGAATCTGACGCTCTGGTCTTTCCGATGTGCAAGCTCTCGGCTGCCTCCCTAACCGAAAACGGGATTCTGCCATTATTCACTCCGGCGTACCGCGCCAGGATCTCGACATAGAGAGCTCGGCTTACAGAATCGAGGCTACGCCAAGCTGCTGTTTCCATCATCCAATGATAAAGCCGCACATGGCGCGCTTCATTTTTTGAACGTCCGGTTTTGTTCGCTCCGCCGCTCATGCAGCACCTCCCGGCGTGAGAATCATTCTCCAGATCGCAGCGCGAATTGCATGTTCGAGGGCCTGCGTGTGATGCGAGATTGCGTCTTGGCTGAAGCCGCGCTTTGCCATGGTCTGCGCCTGCACTCGAACGGTATATGCAAGGTGTTTCTCAGCAGTCGTCGACGGCAGATCCATCATGCGCTCAGCGTGCCTCGCGATGAACGCAGCCCGACGTGTATGAGGAAACTGAAAGAGCTCTGCCGTCTTTCGCTTCTCGCCCTCGACGGCATGCGTCCACGCGAAGAGCGGAAGATTATCATGGTCTCTCATGATGTTGAATCCTGATCTGAGAATCCGCGGACGGCGACTTATGCCGTTTGCTCTTGCTGCTCGATCCACCTCACAAGAGTGGACTTCCGAGCGCAGATGAGACTCCCGACGCGAAACACAGGGAGCTCTTTTGCTTCGGCCATTCGGTAGACACGGCGACTCTTGGTGGTACTGCCAAACAGGAAGTGCGAGATTGCTTCCGCTCCTTCCAATATGTCGCTTGCCAGCGGCAAGCCTTCACCGTTCGCGCTCAAGGAGCGCGTTGCATTCGAATCCATGTGGTCTCCTGAATTTTAATCGTGGAGGGCTTGTGCGATCGCTACCAGCGTTTTGTCCGAGATTGTCGTTATGTCGCTCCGATCAGCGTAGGTGTCGGTACGCGCTGGCTGAAGTTGCCGAAACTCTGTGTAGTAGTACATCTCCGGTTCGTCTGGATCACTGAAGTCACCGACTGCGACTCTGACCATTGGTGCGGGACGATGAAAAGAGATGGTGATGCCGTGAAGCGCGTCCGGATCCATACCTAGGAGAATTTCGAGCGCCGCCCCAAACGGCTTGCGCGTCAAAAAAGCTTGCTCGAGTGGATCATCTTCGTCGGCCGGTGTGTCATCAGGAGGATGTGACGGGTACCGCTCATCAAATCCCACCAAGTCGCGATAGATTGGAAGAACTGAGGCGGCGTCCTTTGGCTTATCAGATGCATTGACTCCGATAAGCAAGTTCGTCGCGTCTCTAACGATCATATGAGCCGCCCCGCGCCCCCTTCCAGCCTGTGAGATATAGCCGGCTTCACGGAGATGTCGGGCTATCCAGCCAACTTGGGTATCGTCCATTCCCTCGACCTCCGCGATCACACGTACAAGCTTGCTTAGCAGTGCCATCTGCACCGTCCTTTTATATGAGTTTCACTCAAATGAGATGTCAATGTCTTTTTTGAGCGACACTCCGATAAAATCGTTTATATTACCTTTCACACATTCGAAGCGAGTCCTGTTAGGGAGACTGCAGTGGCGTCAATTCGCAAACGGATCCTCCCCAGCGGTAAAATTGTTTGGCTCGCGGGATATCTCGACGGGGGCGGGAAACGCCGCTTCAAGCAGTTTTCTACGCGCCGTCACGCGGATGCGTTCCTGGTCACGGTCCGAGCCCAAGTCGCCTCGGGAACGCACACTCCTGATAGCGCGTCTATCACGGTCAAGGAGGCGTCGGATATCTGGTTAGAGCGATGCCAGAGGGACAAGCTCGAGGAAACCACGATCCGACAGTATAGAGCCCACGTGAATCTTCACATTGTTCCTCGGATCGGCGCCACCAAACTGTCCCGCCTCAGCACGCCCGCGGTGAACGCATTCGTCGAGTTGCTGCTGACTGACGGCCGCTCGCATGACATGGCTCGGCGAGTTCTTCGTTCACTATCGGCGATCGTGGCAGAGGCAAAAGGTAGAGGGCTAGTTTCAGCGAATCACGTTCGCGATGCAACCCGAGTGAAGAAATCCAAGCGCGGCGAGAAGCGGCCCGAGATGCCGACTAGGGACGAGCTAAAGGCGATCATCGCAGCGACTACCGACACCACACGCCCATTTATCCTAACGGCTATTTTCTCGGGCATGAGAGCGTCGGAGCTACGCGGTCTGAAATGGGAAGATGTGGATCTCAAGAAGGGCATCCTGCACATTCGGCGCCGTGTTGACCGTTTCAACCAATTCGGTCCGCCTAAGAGCGAGGCAGGCACCAGGGACATTCCGATGGCGCCGACACTTCTAGCCACGTTAAAGCGTTGGCGGCTAGCTTGTCCAAAAGGGGACCTGCGTTTGGTGTTTCCAACCGGGGCGGGAAAGGTTGAGAGCCACGGGAACATCCTGTCCCGGCTTTTCTGGCCTCTGCAGGTTGTTGCCGGTGTGGTCAACATGGTCGACGGGAGGGATGACAATGGCAACCGCATTGAAGCTCCCGACGCTAAGTACTCTCTCCACGCATTGCGACATTCCTGCGCCGCGTTATGGATCGAGCAAGGCCTGAGCCCGAAGCGGATCCAGTCCCTCATGGGCCACGCTTCGATCCAACAGACCTTCGATACCTATGGCTATCTGTTCGAAGCGAGGGACGATGACAAGGCAGCTTTGGCAGCAGTAGAGATCGGGCTCATAAACTGACGCAAGCAACACCTGTGCAACACGGAAGGCCGAAACCTTTACAGAGCAAGGAAATCAAGTTCGCATCATAATCCTTGTGTCGGGGGTTCAAATCCCTCCTCCGCTACCA
>NZ_JBFUKD010000475.1:0-3031 GCF_056401005.1 Microvirga sp. P4_G7
CCTGGCAGGGCGTCATCCAGGGACAGAGGGCGCAGGCCGGGCGTTTCGGCGTGCAGATGGTGGCGCCGAGATCCATCAGCGCCTGTGCGAAATCGCCGGGCCGCTGCGGCGGCACGAGATCCTCCGTCAGTTCCCGGATCAGGGGCTTCGCCTTCGGCAGCGGTTCCTCGATCATGAACACGCGCGTCATGACCCGCTCGACATTGCCGTCGACGGCAGCGGCGTTCTCATTGAACGCGATCRCCGCGACGGCGGCGGCCGTATAGGCGCCGATGCCGGGAAGATTGAGAAGCTCGGCTTCGGTCTCCGGAAATCGGCCGCCATAGCGGGCGACGACGACCTTGGCGCAGGCATGGAGATTGCGGGCACGCGAATAATAGCCGAGGCCCGCCCAGGCGTGCATGACGGCCTCTTCCTGGGCCTGCGCGAGGGCCTGAACGGTGGGAAACCGCTCGAGGAAGCGCAGGAAATACGGTTTGACCGCGGCGACCGTCGTCTGCTGCAGCATGATCTCCGACAGCCAGACGCGGTAGGGATCCGCGGTCACGCCCGGCTTGGCACGCCACGGCAATTCCCGCCGGTGCCGATCGTACCAGGCGAGAAGATCTTCGGCGCGAGGCTTGGTGACGCTCGGGGCAGGCGTTAACATGATCTCTGCAATACCGATCCTGGCGGAATATTCCAGCACGGCTTTCGGCAAATCCTTGGACAATGACGATGCGACAGCCGCCCCCCCGGCGACGACCCACTCCGAAGCCGCTCGCGGATTTCATCGAGACCTGCCTGAGCGCCAGCTTGGCGGCCCAGGGCTTCGCGACGTCCGACATCATCGTCGCGTGGCCGGACGTGGTGGGGGAGCGTTTGGCCGAATTCACCCAGCCGTTGAAGATCGAATGGAAGCGGAAGGGGCCCAATGCCGACCCGGAGGCGCGGCCGGAGCCTGCGACCTTGGTGGTGCGGGTGGAAAGTGCCTTCGCCCTCGAATTGCAGCATCTCGCGCCCCTCGTCATTGAGCGGGTGAACTCCCATTACGGGTGGCGCTGCGTCGGTAAATTGGTGTTGAAACAGGGGCCGGTACGCCGAGAACACCCCAAAAAGCGCGTCGAACCGGCGGTCGGCGAGTCGGATCGGCAGCGAATCGGCGACGCCACCGCCCCGATCGACGAGGACGATCTGAAAGCCGCACTCACGCGCTTGGGCACGGCGATCATCGGAACCGAGAAAGGCCCACCCACGAAAGCGTGACGGATGAGGCGCTTGCCTCCAAACCCGTCCCGTTCTACCGGATGGCGAAAGTCTAAAAGTCCTGACGAAGTCTCAAGTCTCGGCGAAAATCTCTTAGTCTCGACGAAGTCTCACGGAGCACACGCATATGATCACCCGGCGCCAAGCGCTTCAGCTTCTCGGAACCGTGGCCGCTACGGCCGCTCTCGCCACGAGCTTTCCGGCCCTGGCCCAGAACGTCGCTGTCCAGGACTTGGCCGTTCCCGGCCCCCTCGGCGACGTGTCCCTCGGGCCGGCGGACGCCAAGGTGACGATCGTCGAGTACGCCTCGCTGACCTGCTCCCACTGCGCCGCCTTTCACGAGAACACCTACCCTGAGCTGAAGAAGCGCTATGTCGACACCGGCAAGGTGCGCTTCATCCTGCGCGAATTTCCGCTCGATCCCTTGGCGACCGCCGGTTTCATGCTGGCGCGCTGCGACGGCGAGGGAAAATATTACCCCGTGACCGACATGCTGTTCCAGCAGCAGAAGAACTGGGCCTTCACCGAGAAACCCCTCGACGCGCTGCGGCAATTGCTCCGCCAGGCTGGTTTTTCACAGGAGAAGTTCGACGCTTGCTTGCGCGATCAGAAACTTTATGACGCGGTGAATGCTGTGAAGAACAGGGGTATCGAGACATTCAAGGTAGACTCGACGCCCACGTTCTTCATCAATGGTCAGCGTCACGCCGGAAGCATGTCGATCGATGAGCTTGAGAAAATCATCAAGCCACTCCTGGGAGAATAATCCCCACCGACCCGTCTCATCGAGACGGAACGCAGAGGCGCGTCCATGAAGCTGACGCGCCTTCGCATCGCGGGTTTCAAGACCTTCGTCGAGCCGATGGACTTCCTGATCGAGCCGGGTCTGACCGGCGTGGTCGGGCCGAACGGCTGCGGCAAGTCGAATCTCGTCGAGGCATTACGCTGGGTCATGGGGGAGAACTCCCACAAGAACATGCGTGCCACGGGGATGGACGACGTCATCTTCTCGGGCTCCGGTGGCCGCCCGGCGCGCAATTCGGCGGAGGTGATGCTCACCATCGACAATGCCGAGCGCACCGCGCCAGCGGCGTTCAACGATGCTGACATCCTCGAGATTTCCCGCAAGATCGAGCGCGAGGAAGGCTCGACCTATCGCATCAACAGCAAGGAAGTGCGCGCCCGCGACGTGCAGATCCTGTTTGCGGACGCGGCGACCGGCGCCCGCTCGCCCGCCCTCGTGCGCCAGGGCCAGATCAGCGAAATCATTTCCGCAAAGCCCCAGGCGCGCCGCCGCATTCTCGAAGATGCGGCCGGCATCGCGGGTTTGCACGCCCGCCGTCACGAGGCCGAGCTGCGCCTGAAGGCGGCGGAAGACAATCTCGTCCGCGTCGAGGATGTGCTGCGCGAACTCGAATCACAAATCGAAAGTCTCAAACGGCAAGGCCGTCAGGCTTCGCGCTACAAGAACCTCTCGGCCGAGATCCGGCGTCTCGAGGCGCTGCAATACGCCATCGCATTCGCGGATGCCCGCGAGCAGGCGCAGAGCTCCGAGCAGCAGGCCGGCGACAATTTCAAGCAGGTGGCCGACGCCACCGAAGAGCAGACCCGCACCGCCACCGCGCAAGCCGTGGCGGCGCATGCGATTCCGGCCTTGCGCGAGGCTGAAGCCATCGCTGCGGCCGCCTTGCAGCGCCTCACCATCGCGCGCAACGAACTCGACAGTGAAGAACGGCGTTCCAAGGAGCGCCTCACCGAACTCGAACGCCATATCGCCGATCTCAAT
>NZ_JBFUKD010000476.1:0-3030 GCF_056401005.1 Microvirga sp. P4_G7
TACTCGTCAAGCCGCTTTCGTGAAATGAACGAACCCGAAAAGGTCCGGAAGCGCATCGGAAATTACGCGACCCCGATGTTTTCGCCAAAAAGGTCCGCAATTCTCAAGGAGAGATATGATGTCCGCTACCCCCTTCGATCAACGTGATGGATGGATCTGGTATGACGGACAGATCGTACCCTGGAAAGAGGTGACGCTCCACGTCCTCTCGCACGGGCTCCACTACGGATCGAGCGTCTTTGAAGGTGAGCGTGCCTATGGCGGCGAGATCTTCAAGTCGTCCCAGCATTCCGAGCGCTTGAAGAAGTCGGCGCAGATCCTCGATTTCGAGATCCCTTACACCGTCGCCGAGATCGACGCGGCCAAGCGCCTCGTGCTCGAGAAGAACGGCCAGACGGATGCGTATCTGCGCCCCGTCGCCTGGCGCGGTTCGGAGATGATGGGCGTCGCCGCTCAGCACAACAAGATCCACCTCGCGATCGCGAGCTGGGTCTGGCCGAGCTACTTCAATCCGGACGAAAAGATGAAGGGCATCCGGATCGACATGGCCGATTACCGCCGGCCCGACCCGGCGACTGCACCGTCCACGGCCAAGGCCGCAGGCCTCTACATGATCTGCACCATCTCCAAGCACCGCGCCGAACGCAAAGGCTACGCCGACGCGCTGATGCTCGATTGGCAGGGCAGGGTGGCCGAATGCACCGGCGCCAACGTGTTCTTCATCAAGGACGGGGTGGTTCACACCCCCACCGCCGATTGCTTTCTGGATGGCATCACACGCCAGACGGTGATCGAGCTCGCCAAGCGCCGCGGCTTCGAGGTCGCTGAACGCCGGATCATGCCGGACGAGCTGTCGTCCTTCAATGAGTGCTTCATCACCGGCACTGCCGCGGAAGTCACACCTGTCTCGGAAATCGGACCCTACACCTACAAGCCTGGGAATATGACCAAGGTCCTCATGGAAGATTACTCGGCAGAGGTTATGCCGAAGGCCAAGGCCGCCTGAGAACGCGCCCAAGCACCGGGAGAAACCTCCCTGTGCTTCATCGCCTACGGGGTCGCGGGGCGGCCTCGTCTTGGCTCTATTGAACGATCTTATCGGCGCCCGACGGGATGCTGCCGTCCATCCAGCTTGGGGGGCGGCTGGCACAATTTCACAATCGAATTGTAGTATTTTTAGAACAAAATAGGTACGGTGCCCCCGCCTTGATTGCAAAACCTATGTGAATAATGGGGATAATTTGAGGGCAATTCAGGTGATTGACTTACGGACCAACACGAAGAAGCTCCCGGCAGCTTCGGAACCAATCATGAACGATTGTGAAGAAACGGTCGACCAACCGGTGTCCATGTGGTGCGAAGCGGCTCGACCAAAGTTGCGTTCCATCCTCTTTTAGACGTCGCTTGGCATCCCCACATGTTCCGCATGGGAGGACGAACCAAACGATGAAGACGATTTTTGGACGCCGCACGCGCGCAGTCGCGCTCCTGGCGGTGATGTTGACACTCGCAGGCGGTGTGGCGGAAGCGCGTATGGGTGGCGGTCGTGGTAGCTTCGGCTCCCGTGGCGCCCGCACGTGGAGTGCCCCGCCGACGACCAGTACAGCCCCAGGAACCGCCGCCCCGATGCAACGCTCGCAGGCTCCGAATGTGGGCCCGACCGGCTCTATCGGATCGCCGAGCGCGGCTCAGCCCCGGCGCTTCGGATTCGGCACGGGGATCGCCGCCGGCCTCTTGGGCGCGGGCCTGATCGGCATGCTGACAGGGCACGGCTTCTTTGGCGGTCTGGCGGGCTTGGGCTCCGTTCTCGGCCTTCTTCTGCAGATCGGTCTGGTTGCCTGGCTGGTATCCTTTGCGATCCGCTGGTTCAGGCGCCGCCAGGAACAGCAGCAGCCGGCCTATGCTTACGCGCGCTCCGCAACGGGCGGATCCGGTCGCCCGGGACCGCAACCGGCTCCTCAGCCGACGCCGTCTCCCAGTCCTCTTTTTGCGGGCCTCGGCGGTTCTGCACGACAGCAAACGCGGCCGGCCCGTCCGGGGGTGCGTGACGAGATCGGCATCGTCGAAAAGGACTATGAGGCGTTCGAGCGGACGCTGGTCGATACTCAGACCGCCTATTCCCGAAGCGATATTGCGACCCTATGGGATCTGGCCACACCCGAAATGGCTGGATACCTCCAGGAAGAGCTGAGCGATCACGCGTCCCAGGGAGTCGTCAACACGGTGTCGGACGTTCGGCTCTTGCAGGGCGATCTGGCGGAGGCTTGGCGCGAAGGCGGCGCCGACTATGCGACGGTCGCCATGCGCTACGGTTTGATCGACGTGACCAAGGAAAAGGCGACCGGCCGGGTGGTGGATGGAGATCCCTCGAACCCCGTCGAGACGACCGAAATCTGGACGTTCCGGCGCGAGCCGAACGGCCCTTGGAAACTGTCCGCTCTCCAGCAAGTTCAATAACGACGAAACGGCCGGGACAACCCGGCCGTTTTTTATAGGATCCATCAGATCTCGAGAATTGCGTAAGACTTTCCGCCCGGCTTTTCGATATGGCGTGCGACGTTGTAAACGCGCTGGCCGCCGGGTGTTCGCCCTTCGAAATGGCCACGATGGGCGTGGCCGTGGACAATTGCATCGACCTTGAACCGGTCGATGGTCTCGGCCAGTCGCGAAGAGCCCAGAAACGGATAGATCTCCAACGGCTCGCCTTCGATCGTCTCCGGGATCGGAGCATAGTGCAGAATGACGACCGATCGCTTGGCGCGAACCTGCCGCATGGCGTTCTCCAATCGCAGCGACTCGTTCATCGCCTCGGCCACGAACTGCTTGATCGCGGGCTCTCCGAACGAGCCGAGCATGCGGCGTCCGAAGCCACCCGGGAAACCTTTGACACCGACGAAGCCGACGCCGTCGATCTCGCAGGACGAACCGTCGAGCAACCGCATTCCGGCATCGCGCAGGATCCGACTGACTTCTTCGGTTTGGCCGGATTCATAATCGTGGTTGCCGAGAACGCCGACGACAGGAATGGAG
>NZ_JBFUKD010000477.1:0-3026 GCF_056401005.1 Microvirga sp. P4_G7
GGGTCAAAGGCACCTGACCGCAGCGCTCACTCACGTCGCAAATTTCCCCTTAGGCAACATTGATTGCGAAGGGTATTCCTGCGCCCACAAGCGTACGCTGCCGATGGTCGACTAAGATGCCATCAACGGGTGATCGCGCCGGCGCTTCCGTATCCCTCACAATCATTGCGCGGGCTGYGGTTCTGGAAACGTCCAGCTGTTGTCCAGGATCTCGGCGCGCGGACGATAGAGGCGCACCGTGTAGTTCCAACCCTTCATGATCGGTAAGCAATTGGCGATCTTGCCGTCGCAGCCACCGAATTGAACATCGATCGAGCCGTCCCCCTCGCTTTTCTTCGCGGTGATGTTGTTAAGCGAGTACGCGCCATAGGGGTTTTTCTCGTAGTAGCCCTCAGCATTGTAGAGGCTGACTGACCAAAATTCGTCGACCGGCACGTCCTTGACGTGCAGTTTGTAAACGGTCGTGCCGTCATTGTTGGCCGGAGTGACGTTGAGATAGATGGCGGCCTTGTCGGGATTGCCGCCCCAAGCCGCCGCGGTTCCGATGAGGTGCCGGATCGGGTCGACCTCCTCCTTGGTGCCGAACGCCTTCTTGAAGTTGGGTATGGTGGAGCCGAGGATCAGGAGCGCATCGCGCACCTTCTTCTGGCTTGCGGGGTCCCAGGCGGGCACCTCAAAGCTTCCGACACTCGCCTGCTCGGCGACCACCTGATCCTGCAGCGCGTGGACCTTGTTTAGGTCCTCAGGGTCGGTGGGATCGACAAGCGTGCGGATTGCCACGGCTACATAGCGGGTGCCCACCTTCTCCTTGTCGAGCGCGTATGTTCCCGCACCGTAATTCACCTCCGGCACATAGTGATCTTCGCTGATCACTTGCATGGACATGAAGCGGTCACCCGCGTCGGGCAGCGTGACCCTCACCGGGCCAGCGTCGAGATCGAAGACGGCAGACGAGTAAAGTGTGTCGCGGTTGAGCCGAATGACCGTCTGTCCATCAATCGGCGCCGGCTCGCGACTGTGGTGGAATTTCCCTATGGCCCCGCTCTCCTTGATAATCCCGCCCAGATAGAGGTCTGACTCCGCGCGAACAAAATTGTCGACCGTCACCGGCTCAACGTCGGCCGCTCTCGCGGTCTGCAAAGCCAGCGCCGAAATGACTGCGACAAGCACAATTGCCGTCACCCTGTTCGTCATGTCTGCCTCCTCATGTTCACTGCGCCCGCACAAGCGCCGGCGCCTTCCACTTGCCGTCCAGCGCTTCCGGCTTCGGCCAATAGAGACGCATAATCATGAAGAACGGACCGCTGGGCGTCGGTAGCCAGTTGGCCTCGTTTTCCGCACCGGGCGACTCGTGCTGGATGTGAAGCGTCAGACCGCCGTCACTGTCCTTCTTCAGCTGCGGCAACATTGGCGAGTTGATCAGGTAGCGGTTGAGCTTGTTTGCTGAAAGCAGGCTCGCTGGAAGTTCGTAGAGGGTCAGCGACCAGAATGAATTGACCGGCGGGAGCTGATCGGGCCCGAAACGCAACGTATAGCGGTTTCCGCCGGCCGTCGGATGGCCATCAGCGTCCGTGAAGAAGGCGGGATAGATAGCCTCATCCTTAGAGTTTCCGTAAATTCCCAGCACGGCGCTCGCCATGCGGTCGAGGTAGCGGCCATCGAGGAACTCACGTCTGCCGAAACCGTCGGCGCTCGAAATTTTTCCGGTGTCGATATCGCTCTTCTTGTAGTTCTCGAACTCCACCCATGCGTCCGCCATCCCTTCCTCGATCGCATTCCGCATTTCGGGCGAGAGCGCTGCCGCATCGAACGCCTTGCCGGGCTCGATGCCGATCCGGGCGAAGCGCGCCGTGAGCTCGGTCTCCGAGGGATGGGTCGGGCAGAACTGCAAGATGAAGTTAAGCTGGTTGAAAAACGCGGACGATGTTTTCTGATCCGCCGTGCTCAACGGATCTATGAAGTCGATGTCCGGTAGTGGCGGCGGAGCCGGCTGGCCGAGGAAGGCTGAGAGCGACTGAACCTTGTAGCCGGCCTGGATATTCTTGACGTTGTCGAGGTCGCCCGGGCCGAGCAGCTGCGTGCGGTAGAGCACAAACGCGAAGTCTGTTTCCGATTGGATCACCTCCTTGATTCCAGGCGGCTTTTCGCCTTTCCAGCTCGGTCCGGCGAGGAGGAAGCTTCCTGCGTCGTTACCAGTTGCGCGGCTGCCGACATAGGCGAAGTTGAACGTGTACATGTCGATGAACTGCAGCGAGTAGTACCGCTTTTTGTCGACCTTAGGCACCGTCAGCACTAATGGCTCGGACCTCAGATCCGCGCCGACGAAGGAGTAGGGCGTGTCCGAATTGGGGGTCTGGATCGCCTTGTCGTCGGGCGTGTAGACCCGCGCCGTGTTGTGGATCTCGTTCCATGCGCCCTTGTACTCGGGGTTGCTGGTGTCGACGAAATACGAATGCTGGATGCGGTAGCTGTCGACAAGTGGGAAGCCCCAGACATAGGCTTCCTTCGCGATCGCGCGCGCTTCTTCCGTCGATATCGCGGCGGCGGCGGCCCGTTCCAGGCCGATCGATGCCGCGCACACGATCACAGCGCTAAGCAGCAGGCACCTTCTTGAAATCAACCACAACACAAGCGGTCCTTTTTATCATTGCGGCAACCCACTGCACTCAAACGACAGCGGAAGAGCCAATTATAGACGGGAGTATTGGTCGCGCAAGGAGCCGACATGTATGTCCGGAGGTGGCCTGCAACTGTTCCTTCCGATGGCATAGTCAACGATTGCGCAGTGAGCGTGGTTGGAAATCGTCGGTCGCCCGCGAAGATCAGTTCGGCATCGATCCGATGACGCCGTTCGTATTTCCCACTGCTAGATGTGGCCAACTCAGGGCGGCCCTTCGCGCGTTCCGCAAGTCGTTCAAGCCTAAAGCCGACCCTCGTCAGCCCCACCGCGAGACGTGTTTATGAGTTCACTGCCTAGTTCGTCGGGGCGTCTAGCCTGGGATGAGACCGTGCTTGCGGTAAAGTCC
>NZ_JBFUKD010000478.1:0-3019 GCF_056401005.1 Microvirga sp. P4_G7
GCAAGGATGAACGTCGCATCGGTCAGCCCGCCATCGCGAAGCTTGGCGGCGGCTTCGATCAGCACTTTTTGCCCCTTCCACCCCGTCAGCCGGGCAGCCAGCAGCACGATCCGTTCATGGGGAGCGACGCCCCAGGATTTGCGCAGGTTTTCCACGCGCTCCGGAGCAACGGCCGAGGGCGAGAAAACACCGAAATCCGTCCCTCTGTGGATCACGCGGATGCGATCGGTGGCCTGCGGGAACAGCGATCGGATTAGGTCCCCGGTATAGTGCGAATTGGCGATGACCGCGTCTCCGCGCGCCATCACGGAATTGTAGAGCATCTTCACCGACGAGCGCCCCGCATAGCTACCGTGATACGTCGTCACGAAGGGCAGTTCGAGCGAGCGGGCCGCTCCGAGTGCGACCCAAGCGGGCGCACGCGAACGGGCATGGACCAGCGAAACTTTCTCCTTGTAGCAGATCTTCGCCAGCCGACGGATGTTGAGGGCCATCGAGAAGGGATTTTTCGTCGCCGCAGGGAAGGGAATCCAGATGCCGCCCTTGGCCTGCAATTCGCCGACCAGACGCCCGCCTTCCGTCGCAACGAGCGCGCGCGCGCCCACATGGACGAGACCTTCGGCGATATCCACGCTCGTGCGCTCGGCGCCCCCGGCTTCCAGCTCAGGAATGATCTGGAGGATCGTGCGGCCCGCGAGTGAATGCTTGGAGGATGGAAACGACGTCCCTGCGGGTCGCGCTGCGAAACTCACCGGTGTAAGAGCCCTTCAAACGGAATCATGTCGCAACCCTTGCTTCGAAGCGGTTGAGGATCGGTTAACCATGGCGCTTATTCTTACGGTCGGGAAAGAAACAGCGGAACGTCAAATCGCCGTCCTGCGTCACCAAGGCCGAAATCCGCCGGTCGTCTGGCTCGGCGGATTCAAGTCCGACATGCGGGCGACCAAGGCGGAAGCGGTCAACGCATGGGCGGAAAAATCCGACCGCAGTTTCATCCGCTTCGATTATAGCGGCCATGGGGAGTCGAGCGGGGATTTCGAGGACGGGACGATCTCCAAGTGGCTGGAGGAAGCCCTCGCCGTGATCGAGGCCTATGCCCCGGCTCGACCGATCCTCGTCGGTTCCTCGATGGGCGGATGGATCGCACTCCTTGCCGCACGAGCGCTCATCGAGAAGCGGCCGGATATCGCGCCGGCCGGCATGGTCCTTATCGCACCCGCGGTCGACTTCACCGAGAAACTGATGTGGGACCGCTTTCCGGACGACATCAAGCGAGCCGTGATGGAAACCGGGGTCTATTATCGTCCCACCCCGTATTCTCCGGATCCCTACCCCATGACCCGCGGCCTGATCGAGGACGGGCGTCGCCATCTGCTGTTCGGCGCCCCCATCCGCACCGGCTGTCCGGTCGTCATTCTGCAAGGAATGAAGGACCCGGATGTTCCCTGGGGCCATGCACTGCAACTCGTGGAGCACATCCCCGGGGACAGCGTGTCGCTGACGCTGGTGAAGGACGGCGATCATCGCTTGTCGACCAATGAGGATCTCGACCGGCTGATCGCGGCGATCGAATCGGTCGCCTGATCCGACTTTCCCTCTCGTCCCTGCACCTCTCCGGCCTAGTTTCTGGCAATCGAAGCGATGGGGGCCGAATGTTCGACGGTTTTGTACTCGAGACGATCGATTTGCCCGAGGCCACTCTCCGGGTCCGCCGCGGCGGCGCGGGCCCGCCCGTTCTCTTGCTCCACGGCCACCCCAGGACACACACGACTTGGCACCGGGTGGCGCCACTTCTCGCAAGATCGCACACGGTCGTCTGTCCCGATCTTCGCGGGTTCGGACGATCCTCGAAACCGGCCGATACGCCCGACCATCGCGGCTCCTCCAAACGCGCGAAGGCGAAAGATTGTGTCGCGTTGATGCAAGAACTGGGGTTCACCCGGTTCGCGATCGTCGGACACGATCGGGGCTCCTACACCGCGTTCAGGACGGCCATGGACCATCCGGACGTCATTTCACGTCTGGCAATTCTGGACGGCGTTCCGATCCTGGAGGCCCTGGAGCGCTGCAATGCGCGGTTCGCGCAATCGTGGTGGCACTGGTTTTTCTTCGGACAGGCCGAGAAGCCCGAGCGGGCGATCCTCGCCGATCCCGATGCCTGGTACGAAGGCGATCCCGAAAAGATGGGGGCGGAGAATTATGCGGATTATCGCGCGGCGATCCACGACCCGGCGACAGTGCATACGATGATCGAGGATTACCGCGCAGGGTTGGGAATCGACAGGCTTCACGACGAAGACGATCGCAACGCGGGTCGACGGCTACAATGTCCGGTGTTGTGCCTGTGGTCGTCGAAGGACGATCTAGAAATGCTCTACGGCGACGTATTGAGCGTCTGGCGGCCCTGGGCGCCCGATCTGCAGGGACATGGCATCGAGAGTGGGCACCATATGGCCGAGGAGGCGCCTGCCGAACTCGCAGGCGCTCTCCTGGCTTTTCTCAACGCCGAAGAACGCGCTCGGGCATGAGCCTAATGCAGGCTCACCGTCTCCAGATCATGCGCCCAGGCGTTCGCCACGGCGGCGTCACGCGTATCCGTCAGAAGGATCGGCGCACCGCTGGCCGAAACGAGGGCAAAAAGCTGAAGCCCCGGTTCGATCTTCGGCGCCTCCGGAAAGGCCTTGGCGATATCGTCCGAGCGCATCGGCTTGACGTAGGCCATCTGCCCCTCGCCCCAGGCGGCCAGATCGTTCGCCGGGAAGGCGATATGCGTTTCGTTATTCATAGGAACCTCCTTCACGGGACTGCTACGCCTCGTCCGATGTCACGATGTCGATCTTGCGAATGATGCGATCCGGCTCCGGCCGGATCAGATCGATCGAAAGAAGACCGTTCGACAGATCGGCGCCCATCACCTCCATGCCTTCGGCAAGAAGGAAGGTGCGCTGAAACTGACGGGCGGCAATGCCGCGATGTAGGAAATGCCTGGCTTTGTCGTCGGCCTGTCGTCCCCGGATCA
>NZ_JBFUKD010000479.1:0-3019 GCF_056401005.1 Microvirga sp. P4_G7
GCCGACACCGGATGCACTTTTCGCACCCRAGCGACAAAGGCTCGATCTGGCTGCGGCGAAGCTGGGACCGGCTCTGTCGCGCAATGCGCGCGATCACGAGAACAAGTTGAACGAAGCGGCACGTCGCCTGGCGCGATTTTCGCCGGCTTCACGGATCGCGGCCTTGCGCGCGCGTTTCGATGCGCTCGGCGAGCGGCCGCGCCATGCAATGGATCGCACGCTCGGCCAGCACGCCGCACGGCTCGATCAGTTGCGTCAAAGGTTGGCTGCGGCGCGAGGCACCATGGTCCGCGCCGAGATCACGCGGATCGGACAAAAGCGCGAACTGGTGCAGCGGTTGAGCGAACGTCTCGATCCCGCGTTGGCGGGGCAGATCGCGCGCAAGCGCAACCGCTATGACGCGCTGGTGCAACTCTTCGACAGCTTGAACTACAAGGCAGTCCTGGCGCGTGGATACGCGCTCGTCCGCGACGCGGATGGCCAGCCTCTGCATGGATTCGACGAGATTACGGAAGGAAGGGCGTTGCTGCTCGAATTCGCCGACGGGACCGCGGAGGCGACCGGCGGGCGCGGGCAGGTCAAGCCCAAGGCGGCGAAAACAAAAACGCCACCGACCGAACAGGGTGCTTTGTTCTGACGGCCGCTGCTCCTATATTGTCATCATCATGCTGAACCGTTTCGACAGCCATGGCGGCGAGGCCGTCGTCCAGTATCTCGACAGCGATTTTCGCGTCGTGAAGCCGGGGACGTTCGTGCGGTGCGCCGTTACGGGTGAGGAAATTCTTCTCGACGATTTGAAGTACTGGAGCGTCGAGCGGCAGGAGGCGTATTCCTCGCCGGAGGCGGTGAGCACGCGCCTGGGCCGCACGCCCCGCAGCCGAGACTAGTCGGTCCGCATTCGCTCGGCTTTGCCGATGCGCGCCAGAACGAGATCGCGAAACGCCTTACTGTCAGCGACCTGTAGCGAGACCGGCAGCGATAGGATTTCGGAGTTCGGCCGGTTGTTCGGTTCGCGGCCGATCCGCACCAGGTCCTTTTCAGTCGTCACGAGAGTGAGGCCGCGTTGTTCTGCTTCCGACGCCAATTCACGCAGTGTCTGCGCGTCGTAGGGCTGGTGATCCGGAAAGGCGCGCGTTGCCACGATGATGGCCCCGCACGCTCGAAGCGTGTCGAAGAATTTTTCCGGTCGGCCAATTCCAGCAAACGCAAGAACGTGGCGCCCGCTCACCTGCGCCGCCGCACGCGGCTCGGGAACGAGGGCCGCGCGAAAAGACGGTTTCTCTCGCCGCCGCGCTTCGGCGATGACAGCCTCGCCCGGCGCGCCGTCGCCGATCACGACGACCGCATCCACGTGCGGCCATTGCGCATCGAGCGGAGCCCGTAAGGGACCTGCGGGAAGCGGCAGCCCGTTCCCGATTCCGGTGGCACCGTCCACAACCGCGATCGCCAAATCCTTCACGAGCGATGCGTTCTGCAATCCGTCATCCATCACGATCGCCGTAGCGCCGATCGCGCTTGCCAGCCTGGCGCCGGCTGGACGGTCGCGCGAGACGATCGCGAGCGCCGCACGAACCAGAAGCAAAGGCTCGTCGCCCACGTCGCGCGCGTCGTGCGTGCTCGCAACCGCGACCGGGCCCGCCAGCTTTCCGCCGTAACCTCGCGATAGGAACGCGGGTTTTTCCCCCGATGCCGACAAGCATTCCGCGACGAGCAGGGCCGTCGGCGTCTTGCCTGCGCCGCCTGCGGTGAAATTGCCGATGCAGATGACGGGGAGGGCGGCTTTCGCGCCGCGCCGCGCCATGCGGTGCGCGGCGATGGATCCGTAGATCCAGGCGATCGGGCGCAGCAAAGACGATAGAAAAGTGGGCTTGCTCCGCCACCAAAAGGCGGGCGCGCGCATCAGCGTTTCGCCCCGATCTTGGCTTGCACGATGAACGGTTCGATCGTTTGCATCGTGCGCTCGACCGCGCCACCCATTTCCTGCACGGCGTCCGAGGCTGCACGCGCCATCTGTCGCGTGATCGCGGTGTTGGTGAGAAGCTGGCTCAAGGCGCGAGCGAGCGCCGAGCTGTCTTTCACGAGAAGCGCGCCACGCGCGTTGTCGAGGGCGGTGTAGATGTCCCTGAAATTGTGCACGTGCGGTCCGTGGAGGATTGCAGCACCGAGCTTTGCCGGTTCGATCGGGTTCTGGCCGCCATGCTCGACGAGCGAGCCGCCGACCAGCACCACGGGCGACAGGCGGTACAACAATCCCATCTCTCCCACCGTGTCGGCGACATAGACGTCTGTCGCCCGGTCGGGATGGATCCCTGCGGAGCGTTGCGCAGCGCGAAGGCCTGCGCGTTCTGCGATCGCCGCCACGTCGGCGCCGCGCTGGGGATGGCGCGGTGCGATGATGGTGAGGAGATTCGGGTGGCGCTGCAGGAGCGCCCGATGGACCGCCACGATAGCGGTTTCCTCGCCCGGATGAGTACTGGCGGCAACCCAGACGGGCCGGCCRGCGATGAGGCCCGACAGGTGTGCGACCACCCGGGGATCGGCCGGCGGCGGCGGCGCGTCGAATTTCAAATTGCCCGCCATGATCACGCGCGGCGCGCCCAACCGCGCGAGCCGCTCGGCGTCTCCTTGCGTCTGAGCAAGGCATAGGGCGAAGCGCTCGAGCAGGGATCGGATGATCCCGGGCAGTTTCTGCCAGCGTCGGAACGAGCGATCGGAGACGCGGCCGTTGACCAGGACGAGCGGAACGTGACGACGGTCGAGCTCGACGACCATGTTCGGCCAGATCTCCGATTCTGCCACCAGGGCGAGATCCGGTTTCCAGTGATCGAGAAAGCGCCGGTTGTAGCGTGGTACGTCGAGGGGCACGAATTGATGGAACGCACCGGGCGGCAGGCGGCGTGAGATCAGACCCGCCGACGTGCGGGTTCCGGATGTGACGAGAACCGAAAGACCGCGCTGCGTCAGCCGCTCGATGATCGGGATCAGGGAGAGGGTCTCACCGATGCTTGCGCCGTGCACC
>NZ_JBFUKD010000480.1:0-3015 GCF_056401005.1 Microvirga sp. P4_G7
GAATACCATCGTCGAGGAAACCGGCGCGGCGAACCCGATGGCCGGCCCCGTCGCCACGCGACCGACGCGCGCGAAGGGTCGGATCTTTCCGCTCGAAGGCCTCTCCGGCGAATCGAAGGAAGCGCCGCGCACCTCATCCGGCATCGCCGAGCTCGACCGTGTGACTGGCGGTGGCTTCGTCTACGGGTCGGTGATCCTCCTCGGCGGCGATCCGGGCATCGGCAAGTCGACGCTTCTCATGCAGGCGTCCGCCGCCCTCGCCAATCGCGGCCACCGAGTCGCTTACATTTCGGGCGAGGAAGCGGTCGCCCAGGTGCGTCTGCGCGCGGAGCGCCTCGGCCTCGGCCAGGCGCCGGTCGAACTCGCCTCGGAAACGAATGTCGAGGACATCATCGCGACGCTCTCGCAGGGCCGGCCACCGGCGCTCGCCATCATCGATTCGATTCAGACCATGTGGACCGAGACCGTCGAATCGGCACCAGGGACCGTGACCCAGGTGCGCGGCAGCGCTCAATCGCTGATCCGCTTCGCAAAGACGACAGGCACCGCCGTCATTCTCGTCGGCCACGTGACGAAGGACGGCCAGATCGCGGGACCGCGCGTCGTCGAACACATGGTCGATGCGGTCGCCTCCTTCGAGGGCGACAGCGGACACCATTTCCGCATCCTGAGGGCGGTCAAGAACCGCTTCGGCCCCACCGACGAGATCGGGGTGTTCGAGATGTCTGATCGCGGTCTGCAGGAGGTATCGAACCCCTCCGAGTTGTTTATCGCCGGACGGGACCTCGCGACGCCTGGCACGGCGGTATTCGCCGGGATGGAGGGCACGCGTCCGCTTCTGGTCGAAATCCAGGCACTCGTCGCCCCTTCGTCGCTCGGTACGCCGCGCCGGTCGGTCGTGGGCTGGGATCCGAGCCGACTTTCCATGGTGCTCGCCGTGCTGGAGGCCCATGGCGGATTGAAGCTGGGCATGCACGACGTCTATCTCAACGTGGCGGGCGGTTTGCGGATCAGCGAACCGGCGGCGGACCTCGCGGCCGCGGCCGCCCTCGTCTCCTCCCTGTCCGGTTCGCCGCTGCCGCCCAACACGGTCTATTTCGGCGAAATGGGCTTGTCGGGCGCCATCCGACCGGTGGCGCAGGCCGCGTCGCGCTTAAAGGAGGCGGCCAAGCTTGGCTTTTCCGCGGCGGTGACCCCCGTCGCAAAGGCGGACAAAGGCGAGCGCATGGCGCTTGCCGCCTCTTCGATCAGCCACATAACTGATCTCGTCGCAGGGATCGCAGCCAACCGTCCACGGGCGAAACCTGCTCTTCAACGCGCCGAAGGGTGACGGATGGCAATCTTGACGCTATACACCCGACGCCTCGATGCTTTCACCGGGGCGTCCCGCTCATTTCCGCGTTAGGCTTGGTTCATGCCCGTTTCGATCCTGGATCTCGTCGTCATCGGTGTCGTAGTGATCTCGGCGCTTTTGGCGGCCGTTCGCGGCTTCACACGCGAAGTGCTGGCGATCGTCGCCTGGGTCGCCGCAGCCGCTGCCGCCTGGTTCCTGCACCCCGCCGCCCTTCCGACCGCGCAGCAATATATTCACAACAACACGGTCGCGCTGGTGGCTGCGATCGGCGGCATCTTCGTCGTGACGCTGATCATCGTCTCGATCATCACCGTGAAGATCTCCGACCTCATCCTCGATTCGCGCATCGGCGCGCTCGACCGCACCCTGGGATTTTTCTTCGGCGCGGCCCGCGGCTTCCTGATCTGCGTCATCGGCTGGCTCTTCATGGGCTGGCTGCTCCAGGGCAAGAACCCGGATTGGGCGGCGACGTCGCGCGCCCGGCCGATGCTGGAAAAGACCGGCAACGACCTGATCGCCCTTCTTCCCGACAATCCGGAGGGCTTGCTGCAGCAGCTGCGCCAAAAGGCCAAGCCGGACAGCGACCCCGCGGAGCCGGCCGAACCAGTCGAGCCCGTTCCGGCGCAACCCGGCGCGGCGGCACCGAAGAAGAGCTGACGAGATGTCCTGTCGCGTTTGTGAAAAGCGCGACAGGAAAGAGCATTGGCGTTGTTCCGAACGCCGCTTAAATAAGGCATTCGCGTCGCGGGATCTGGCGCGCATCCCAAGGAAACGATGATGTCTGGACGCTCAGAGACGTGGCTGGTCGAAGCGCGGCAGGTCGAATCACGGCAAGTCGCGGCATCACAAGTCGAAGCACGGGAATCCGAATCACGGCCAATCGGATCGAAACCAGTGGATCTCGACCTCGATGGCGATACCCTACGCGAAGAATGCGGTGTCTTCGGCATCCACGGCCATCCCGATGCCGCCGCCATTACGGCGCTGGGCCTGCACGCCCTCCAGCACCGCGGCCAGGAAGCGGCCGGGATCGTCTCCTTCGACGGCCACATGTTCCATCTGGAGCGCAAACTCGGCCTCGTGGGTGACGGCTTCTCCGACCGCGCGGTCATCGAGCGCCTCGAAGGCCTCTCGGCTATCGGCCACGTGCGCTATTCGACCACCGGCGAGACGATCCTGCGCAATGTGCAGCCGCTGTTTGCCGAACTGGAAGGCGGCGGCTTCGCTGTTGCCCATAACGGCAACCTGACCAACGGCCTCACCCTGCGTCGCAATCTCATTCGCGACGGCGCCATCTGCCAGTCGACGACGGATACCGAGGTGATCGTCCACCTCGTCGCGCGCAGCCGGCGCCAGCCTTTCATCGACCGCTTCGTCGAAGCGATCCAGCAGATCGAGGGCGCCTATTCCCTCGTCGCGCTCACCAACAAGAAGCTCATCGGCGCCAGAGACCCTCTCGGCATCCGTCCGCTGGTGATCGGCGAACTCGACGGCCGCTACATCCTGGCGTCGGAAACCTGTGCCCTCGACATCATCGGTGCGAAGTTCGTGCGCGATGTCGAAAATGGCGAAATCGTCGTGATTTCGGACGACGGCATCGAATCGTTCCGCTTTGCGGAAAGGCAGCCGGCGCGTCCGTGCATCTTCGAATACATCTACTT
>NZ_JBFUKD010000481.1:0-3005 GCF_056401005.1 Microvirga sp. P4_G7
CACATTGCCTAATCGGCTCGTCATGGCTCCGCTGACCCGCAATCGGGCGACGCCGAGCTCCAACGCGCCATTCGCCCTTCACGCGGAATATTATGCGCAGCGTGCAAGCGCCGGGTTGCTGATTTCGGAGGGATCGCAGATCTCGCCTCAGGGCCAGGGCTACATCCAGACTCCAGGGATCCACTCGGCAGAGCAGATTGCAGGCTGGCGCAAAGTGACGGACGCCGTTCACGCAGCAGGTGGACGTATTTTCATCCAGTTGTGGCACGTCGGACGCGTCTCCCACGTCTCGCTTCAGCCGAATGGCGGATCGCCCGTGGCGCCTTCCGCCATCCAGGCAAAAACCAAGACATTTCTCGAAACCGGATTTGCCGAGGTGTCGGCGCCGCGCGCTCTCGAAATCAAGGAAATTCAGTCGATCGTCCGCGATTACGAAACGGCCGCCCGCAATGCCAAGGAAGCCGGATTTGACGGTGTCGAACTTCACGCGGCGAACGGYTATCTGCTCGATCAATTCATGAAGGACGGATCGAACAAGCGCTCCGACGCCTATGGCGGATCGATCGAAAATCGCGCCCGGTTGACGGTTGAAGTGGTCGAGGCCGTTTTGAAGGTGTGGGACAAGAGCCGCGTCGGCATCCGCCTTTCGCCCGCAAAAGTGAACGACGCCGAAGATTCAGACCCGCAGGCCTTGTTCGGTTACGTCGTACAGCAACTCGACGCGCGCGGGATCGGCTTCATTCACATCATCGAAGGCGCCACCGGTGGCGCGCGCGACGCTGTCGACGTCGATTACCAAGCCTTGCGCAAAGCCTTCAAGGGCAAGTACATCGCCAACAACGGATATGACCGTGCGATGGCAGCCGAAGCGATTGCCAGCGGCCGCGCGGACATGGTGGCGTTCGGACGCCTCTTCATCGCCAATCCCGACCTCGTCGAGCGCTTCCGACAAGACACCCCGCTCAACGAGCCGAACCGGGCCACCTTCTATGGCGGCGGCGCCGAGGGATACACGGATTATCCGGCTATCGAAAAGGCTGCCTGACGAAGGTGTTCAGCACCCCTGACAGATGCCGCGTTTGACCTTTGCATCGATCGCGTCGCTCTTTCGCTTCATGATCTCGTCTCGCGACGCGGGGGAGATGGCGGAAGGTGCGACGGGTCGACGTCCGGGTGACGTGCCTGTGGCAAGCGGATCGGTCGGCCGGGTCTGAACGGCTGGCGGCATGGTCCCCGGCGTGGCCGAACTCGGCGGCGACGTGGTTGAACCGGCACCGGGGGCGGTCGTGGTCTGCGCCAGGGCCGGAAGTGCCAGCGTCGCGGCGCCGATGACGATCGAAAAAATGACAGTCCTCATTCCCAACCTCTCCCCGATTGCTACAAAGGGAACGCGGAAGAAGGACATCAGTTGCCTTCCGAGCGCCGCCATACCGTCAAGCTGACCGGAATTTTTGGATCGAGCACCTGGCGAGGGCCCGGCTTCAACCCCTCGTCCGTGAGAATTACTTCGGCCCGTTTCCCTTTTTCGCAGGCCGAGAAAAGTGCGATGCCCTTGGAGACGAACACGCCCTCGGCGCGGGAAAGATGGAAGGCGTCGTAGCCGGCGTCGAGAAAGAAATCGAAGACGCGGCGCCCGCCAGGCACCGCAACGCGGCCACCTTCCGGCAAGATGCGCTTGATCGCGTCTGCCCAGGGCACCAAATGCGGGTTCCACCACCACGCGTCGGCGCGTCGCTCCAACCCATCCGCGGCGGAGGAAAGCACCAGCCGAAGCCGGCCTTTGGCGTTGGGATTCGCTTCGTGCCCGAGGCGTCCCAGGACGAYGACGGCGGCCCGATCGAGCTCACTCTGGAAGTATGCCCAGTCGGCATCGTTGCGCAGGGAGGCGGGCGTGATGCCGTCCGCGTCCGCGATGTGGTCGTCATCGGAGACGATGGCGTAACCGTGGATTTCGATTGCACTCGGCTTTTTCATCAGGCGCCCTGCCCGAGCGATCGGCGGCTTTGGCCCCGATTCGGACGGTGTCAGTCATTCGTGGTCGCGCGGGCGAGCAAACCCGCCACGAGCCCACCGATAGCCGGAGCGATGATGAAAAGCCAGAGTTGCGACAAGGCTTGACCGCGCACAACGATCGCCGGACCGAACGAGCGGGCCGGATTGACCGAAACTCCAGTCACGTTGACGAAGACGATATGGATGATCGTGAGGGTCAGACCGATGATGAGGCCAGCGATGACCGCAAGCGACTCGATGCTGGTCGCCCGCAGGATCACGAAGACGAACAAGAACGTCCCGACGACTTCGACCGCCAGCGCCGCGCCCATCCCATAGCCGCCGAGGAAATCGGCACCCCAACCGTTCTGTCCGAGACCGTTCGCGGCGACGTCATATCCAGCGATTTTTCCGCTGACGATCGTCAGGAGAATGAAGGCGCCGACGGCGCCGCCGATGAACTGCGCGATGATGTAGGCAACCGCATCGCCGGTACTCATCCGGCCAGCGGACCAGACGCCGAGCGTAACGGCCGGGTTGATGTGGCATCCGGAAATCGGCCCGATCGCATAGGCCATGGCGGTGACGGCGAGGCCGAAGGACAAGGCGACAGGAAGAATACCGACAGGAAACGCGGACCCGTACCCTCCGATGACAAGCGATCCGCACCCCAACAACACGAGAACGGCCGTTCCAAACGCTTCCGCCAACCACTTGCCCATGAAATCCTCCATCGCGCCTTGCCGGACCGGCGGGGACAGAAACGAAGCAATTCCGGCTTTTCCGGTATGCCGCAAGGTACCACCTTCCGTATAGGACACAATGCATACAGGAAGCTGTTCGGGCTAAGAGCTTGGCCCTTGCCAGCTGAGGTTAGACATCGGATGAACGTCTCCTCGAAAAAAGCCGGAGCCAGTCGATGCGGATCGCTACGTGGAATGTGAACTCGATCAAGCAGCGGCTCGGCCATTTGGGGGATTTCGTCAAAAAGGAAGATCCCGACGTCCTTTGCC
>NZ_JBFUKD010000482.1:0-3003 GCF_056401005.1 Microvirga sp. P4_G7
TCCTGCAAGTGGATGTGCTTGCCCTTCGGGATCAAGTATTCCACCGGCTCGGAGCCATCGTGCGGCGTCAGCGTCAGGCGACGCTTGTTCTTGTAGTCGCGGCCGAACTGGATCGTACCGGACTTCTCCGCGATGATGGCGGCATCCTTCGGACGACGGGCCTCGAACAATTCCGCCACGCGCGGCAGACCGCCCGTGATGTCGCGGGTCTTGGCGCTCTCGGTCGAAACACGCGACAGCACGTCGCCGGCCTTGACCTTCGAACCCGGATCCGCCGTCAGAATGGCGTCGACCGGCAGGAGGTAGCGAGCATCGCCGCCGCGGGCGAGCTTGGCGATCTTGCCGCCCTTGCCCTCGACGATGACCGCCGGACGCAGATCGGCCGTACGGGCCGAACCGCGCCAGTCGATCACGACGCGCTTGGCGATGCCGGTGGACTCGTCCATCGACTCGATCATCGACGCGCCGTCGACCAGATCCTCGTAGGCCACCGTACCGTCGACCTCGGTGAGGATCGGACGGCTGTAGGGGTCCCATTCGGCAATACGCTGACCGCGCTTGATCGTGTCGCCTTCGTCCACCTTCAGGCGCGAGCCGTATTGCAGACGGTGAACCGCCCGCTCGGCGCCGTCGGCTCCGGTGATGACCACCGCCACGTTACGACCCATGACGATGAGTTCGCCATCGGAGTTGCGGGCGATGTTCTTGTTGCGGAAGCCGATCGTGCCTTCGAAGCTCGACTCGATGAAGGACGAATCCGCGATCTGAGCGGCACCACCGATGTGGAAGGTGCGCATGGTGAGCTGCGTGCCCGGCTCGCCGATCGACTGCGCCGCGATGACGCCGACCGCTTCGCCGTGGTTGACCGGCGTACCGCGAGCGAGGTCGCGGCCGTAGCAGGTTGCGCAGACGCCGTTCTTGGACTCGCAGACGAGCACCGAACGGATCTTCACTTCCTGGATACCGGCGGCGTTGATCGCCTCCAGGTGCTGCTCCTCGATCATCGTGCCCTTCGGAACGATGATCGATCCGTCGACGGCCGTCAGATCTTCCGCGGTCGAGCGACCGAGGATGCGGGAAGCCAGCGACGCGACCACCTGGCCGGCATCGATGATGGCCCGCATGCGGATGCCACGCTCGGTGCCGCAATCCGGTTCGCGGATGACGGCGTCCTGCGCCACGTCCACGAGGCGGCGGGTGAGATAACCCGAGTTCGCCGTCTTGAGCGCGGTGTCGGCGAGACCCTTACGGGCACCGTGCGTCGAGTTGAAGTACTCGAGCACGTCCAGGCCTTCCTTGAAGTTCGAGATGATCGGCGTCTCGATGATCTCGCCCGACGGCTTGGCCATGAGGCCACGCATTGCCGCGAGCTGCTTCATCTGAGCCGGCGAACCACGAGCACCGGAATGCGCCATCATGTAGATGGAGTTCACCGGCAGGTCGCGGCCGTTCGCATCCTTCTTGACGGCGGAGATGCGGTTCATCATCTCGCCGGCCAGACGGTCCGAGCACTTCGCCCATGCGTCGACGACCTTGTTGTACTTCTCGCCCTGGGTGATCAGACCGTCCTGATACTGCTGCTCGWAATCCTTCACGAGCGCGCGGGTCTCGTCGACGATCTCCCACTTGTTCTCCGGAATCACCATGTCGTCCTTGCCGAACGAAATGCCGGCGCGGAATGCATTGTAGAAACCGAGCTTCATGATCCGATCGCAGAAGATGACCGATTCCTTCTGACCGCAATGCCGGTAAACGGCATCGATCATGTTGGAGATCTCCTTCTTCGTCATCAGCTTGTTGGCGACGTCGTAGGAGAGCGCCGGATGCTGCGGCAGCAGGCGCGAGAGCATGACACGACCGGGGGTCGTCTCGATGATCTTGCTGACAGGCTGACTGTCTTCGCCGAGACCTTCCCAGCGATAACGGATCTTGGAGTGAAGCGTGATCACCTTGCTGTTCAAGGCATGCTCGATCTCGCCCATGTCCGCGAAGGCTTTGCCCTGACCAGGCTCGCCCTCGGACATGATGGAGAGATAGTAGAGACCGAGAACGATGTCCTGCGACGGCACGATGATCGGCTGACCATTGGCCGGGTGCAGGATGTTGTTCGTCGACATCATGAGCACGCGCGCTTCGAGCTGCGCTTCCAGCGAAAGCGGYACGTGGACCGCCATCTGGTCGCCGTCGAAATCCGCGTTGAACGCCGCGCAGACGAGCGGGTGCAGCTGGATCGCCTTGCCTTCGATCAGGGTAGGCTCGAASGCCTGGATGCCGAGRCGGTGCAGCGTSGGCGCSCGGTTCARSAGMACCGGGTGCTCGCGGATGACCTCGTCCAGRATATCCCAGACCTCGGGCTTTTCCTTCTCGACCAGCTTCTTCGCCTGCTTGACGGTGGCGGACAGACCGCGGGCGTCGAGCTTGGCGTAGATGAAGGGCTTGAACAGTTCGAGCGCCATCTTCTTCGGCAGGCCGCACTGATGGAGCTTGAGCTCCGGACCCACGACGATGACCGAACGKCCCGAATARTCGACGCGCTTGCCGAGCAGGTTCTGACGGAARCGGCCCTGCTTGCCCTTSAGCATGTCGGCSAGCGACTTCAGCGGACGCTTGTTGGCGCCSGTGATGACRCGGCCGCGGCGGCCGTTGTCGAACAGAGCATCGACCGCTTCCTGAAGCATGCGCTTCTCGTTGCGGATGATGATGTCCGGCGCGCGCAGTTCGATCAGGCGCTTCAGGCGGTTGTTACGGTTGATGACGCGGCGATAGAGATCGTTGAGATCCGATGTCGCGAAACGACCGCCGTCGAGCGGAACCAGCGGACGCAGATCCGGCGGAATCACCGGAACGACCGTGAGGATCATCCATTCCGGCTTGTTGCCGGACTGGAGGAACGCCTCGATGATCTTGAGGCGCTTCATCAGCTTCTTCGGCTTCAATTCCGAAGTCGTGACGGCGATTTCCTCGCGAATGTCGATCGCGACCTTCTCGAGATCGAGCTCTTGC
>NZ_JBFUKD010000483.1:0-3000 GCF_056401005.1 Microvirga sp. P4_G7
GGGCATTTGCGCTCGCTGTCGTGAGGTCGTCGGCACTGTCGACGATGCAGACCCGGTAACCACCGTTCGCAGCCGTCGACGCGAAGATGCCGAGCGCCTTGCGGACGGCGTCCACCGAGATCGTGGCCGAAGCGGCTTTCTTGTCCGTCGCCGGCGCACGCCGCAAGACCGCGAGATTGGGGTGGGATAGGGCCGCGACCTGATGGAACGTCCGCGATGCGGGATCGACGCTCAAACTGGTGGGCGCGGACGAACGCGGGTCGAGGTCGACAACGGCGCGCGCGACCCGATAGGCCAGTGTTGCCTTGCCGATTCCTTGCGGGCCCCCGATCAGCCAGGCGTGGTGCAAGCGGTCGCTGCCCAACCCGTCGACGAACGCCGCCTCCCCTCCCGGGTGTCCGAAGAACGCAGATTGCTCACGCGGATGAGGCGTCCCATCCAGGCGGTCGGCCTCAATGCCGTCGTCAGCCTCACGCGCCATGAGCCAGGAGGCCTTTGTTCGCGTTTCCGGCATCAGGTGCCGCCAAGCCTGCCAGACGGGTCTCCACGGCCCCCCAAATGGCCTTCTCGACCCTATCCACGGGCTGGTTGCCGTCGATCACGACGCATCGGTCCGGCTCGGCAGCGGCGATGTCCAGATAAGCCTGGCGGAGTTTCTCGTGGAAAGACCGATCCTCGGCCTCGAACCGGTCCGCAGCGCCCTGGCCCGCACGACGTGTTCCGGCACGCGCCAGTCCGATCTCGACCGGAAGGTCGATGACCAAGGTCAATTGAGGGCGATTCTCGCCAACGACAACCCGTTCTATATTTTTTATCAGTGTCTTATCGACGTTTCCTGAAGCGCCTTGATAGGCGCGCGTGGAATCCGCGAAGCGGTCGCAGAGCACGATTTGCCCGCGCGCCAAGGCTGGCCTGATCGTCTTTTCCAGATGATCGAGGCGCGCTGCCGCGAAAAGGAGCGTTTCGGCGAAAGCACCCAGCGGCTTTGCCGCGCCGCTCAGAATGAACGCGCGAATCCGCTCGGCGTCCGGCGACCCGCCGGGCTCGCGTGTCACCAGGACGGAATGGCCCAGATCTTCGAGCCTGTTCTTCAGGCCGGTGATCTGGGTCGATTTGCCCGCGCCCTCGCCGCCTTCGAATGTAATGAAAAATCCAGGCATCAGATCCGATCGACAACACGCGAATAGGCATTCGACAAAGCCCGCCGCGCCCAGCCGGTGCTGAATTCCAGGAAGCCGTCCAAGGCGCGCTGCTGGAGCGTTCCTACCCCGACATCCTCCGCCGCATAAAGCGGAATCTCAATCGCCTGCGTGTCGCCCCTGTTTATTTTGAGGGTTCCGACCTCGGCGCCCTTTTGTACTGGCGCCATGAGCGGGCCCTTGTACGTGATGCGGGCGGAAAGCCGCTCACTTTCGTTGCGCGGCATCAGGATGCGGACAGGCCGCGCCGCCACGAGGGGCGTCGACCGCTGCGTCCCTCCGAAGACTTGCGCGTCGCCGATCGTCTCGTCACCGGAGAAGATCGTCCGCAACTCGAACGACCTGAACCCCCATTCCAGCAGTTTCCGCGCCTCGGTCGCCCGATCCTTCGCAGTCTTGAGGCCCGTGACGACGAGAACCAGGCGCTGACCGTTCTGGACGGCCGAGCCGATGAGGCCATAGCCCGATTCATCGATATTGCCGGTCTTCAGCCCGTCCGCCCCGATTTCCATTGTAAGAAGAGGATTGCGGTTGCGCTGACGGATCTTGTTCCAGAGGAATTCCTGCTCGCCGAACATCTTATAGAGATCCGGGTACGTCTCGATGATGAACATCGCCAACTTCGCGAGATCGCGCGGCGTCACCTTCTGATCGGGATCGCCATAGCCGGTCGCATTGCGAAAGGTGGATTTGGTCAGCCCGATCTCCCGGGCGCGTTCGTTCATGCGGATGGCGAAAGCCTCCTCGGTGCCGGAAAGACCCTCCGCGATGGCGATGGCGGCGTCATTGCCGGACTGGACGACAAGGCCGCGCAATAAGTCTTCGACACGAACCAGGCTGTTCACCTTCGCGAACATGGCAGAACCGCCGGACGGCGCCCCGCCCTTCCTCCAGGCGTTCTCCGAGACTGTAAATTCCTTATCGAAGGTCAGCCGGCCGCTCTTCAGCTCGTTGAACACGATTTCCGCCGTCATCGTCTTCGCCATGCTTGCCGGAGCGACAAGTTGGTCGGCGCCCTTCTCGAAAAGCACGGCGCGCGTATCGGCGTCGATGAGGATCGCTTGCGGAGCTACGGTTTGAAACGGCTCCGCCAGGACGGGGCGATCGCTGACGGCGAGAGCGGTGAGGCTCGCCACCACGAGGAGAAGGAAACGGGCCACTCTCCCGAACGCATGCCACGCCGACGTCATTGATGAAAAACCTTCCGATACGAAAGGAGAATCTGTGGCGTCGCGGATGCTAAATCAACTGGGTCGGCGGATCTCTGACGGATAAATCGGAGCACGTGGAAAAATCACAGCGTCCGGATCAATCGAAGCGTGATGATGAATCGAGGCATGAACCACCTCGGTCTCTGACCCCGTATTGTTCGGATGCTGAATCCGAAACAAAGGCGCCTTCAGACCAACGGACAGTCTCAGCGCACGGCGAACTTCGATTGATCCAGGCCGCGGAAGGATTCCGCGCGCTGGAACTGCTGAGAAGCTCCTTCAGGTGCCGCATAGTACAGGCCAGCGACGACCGGGCGAGCCGGCGGCAGAGCCGTCGCGGACGCTGACGACATGACCATGCGAACCGGGGTCGCTGCTCCGGGAATCGTGCCGAGATCGAATGGACGTTCCGGCGGGAGCGGCACAGCGGCTGCGGCGCGCGTGACTGGTACTTGCGCCACCGGCGTCGCCTGCTCGGCCTCTGCGACCTCTTCGGTGGCCTGGTAGCTCTGAACCGCGATTGTCTCGCGGACGGGCGCCGGCCGCGGCGTAGCCTGCGCGATCATGGTCGGGCGACCGCCGGTCAATGC
>NZ_JBFUKD010000484.1:0-2990 GCF_056401005.1 Microvirga sp. P4_G7
GGCGTGGTCGGGTTCAACTCCCTCGAGATGTCCTCCGAGCAGTTGAGCCAGCGGATCATATCCGAGCAATCGGGGGTTCCGACGTGGAAGCTTCGGCGGGGCTTTGCCAGCGAAAGCGAGATGGAGCGTTTCGTGGCAGCCGAACGCGACCTCCGCTCCCTCCCGATCTCGATCGATCAGTCCGGCGAACTGACGATCTCTGCTCTCCAGCTTCGAGCCCGGTCGCTCAAGAGGCGTCGCGGTCTCGAACTGTTGGTAGTCGACTATCTGCAACTTCTCCATGGAAGCCGGAAGAGCGACAATCGCGTCCAGGAGGTGACGGAAATCACCACCGGTCTGAAAGCACTGGCGAAGGAGCTCAACGTCCCGATTATCGCCCTTTCGCAATTGTCGCGGCGTGTTGAAGAGCGGGACGACAAGCGCCCCATGCTCTCAGACCTGCGGGAATCCGGATCGATCGAGCAGGACGCCGATATCGTGATGTTCGTGTTCCGCGAGGAATACTACCTGAGGAAGCAGAAGATCCCGCCCGACGGCTCAGAGGCGAAGATGGCTTTCGATCGATCCCTCGCGCGGTGCAAGGGTGTTGCCCAGGTCATCGTCGGGAAGAACCGCCATGGACCGGAGACGACGATCGAACTCGGATTTGACGCAAACGTGACCCGGTTTGTGAACGAGCCGGAGGAGCGGGAGGATATCCCGGAACTCGATAATCGGCAGGCGAAGGCGAAGAAGGTCAGCTTGCCGAAGGAGGCGACAATCGCCCTCGGGATCCTGCGCAATCTCAACATCACCCACGCGGTCGAGAATGCAGATCTGGAGAACGTGCCGGCAAAGGTGCGGCCGGTCTCATACCTCCTCTGGCGCGAGAAATGTGCGGAGCAGTTACTCGACGTCGATCGGGACGAAGCGAAGGCGATGTCGCTGATGGAGAAGATCATTCCGCCGCTGAAAGAGGCCGGTTTCATCGGTCGCGGCGGGACGAAGGAAGCGCCGTACGCGTGGCTGACAGAAAAGGGGCAGGGCTGATGACGGACCTTTCAGAGACGCGGCTGCAGGCCCTGAGCGATCGTCTCGATATCTTCGTCGCTCGTGTCGATCGGTACGCATCTCTCTCCGAGCGGCGCCTCGCCGAGAGCAAGCGAGCGGCCGAAAGCGGGGACACCATGCGCAGCGAACAACGGGCCCGCGCCTCGTTCAAAGCTGCGGGGATGGCGGACCTATGGCGCGGCCGGGCCCAGGATCTAGAGCGCGAGATCGACGGCTTGCGAAAGCGGCAGGACGCATTCCTATCCGAACGCGAACGGCTCACCGAGGCCGCGACCCGGTTCGTCGATCGGCTGAAAGCGACGGCCGACCGAAAGCCGCCGAAGATTCAGGAGCCGCTGAGCGAGAAACAGCAGCGCAAGGAGAAGAAGCTGGAGCGCCTGACCCAACAGGGCGAGCGAGCCCGGACCAAGGACCACGCCTCTGCGAACATCGTCTATGATCCGCGGCTTGCATCGGGGCGCCGGGAATTCGAAATTCAGAACCTCGGTGGAAGCAAGCGGGCGCGGGCCAACCCATTCAAGAAGCTCTTCAGGAACCCGGCAGAGGCCACCACCGAGCGCGTGCTCACCTGTGAACGGTACGACGAGCTATGGCATGCGGCTCATATGGATCAGATGCCGGCGCCGCGCTTCGAGCCCGGCGTCGACACGAGCACGGTRCCGGGCGTCATGAACGGGAAYGCCTAYGCGCATCAGCAGCTGACRGCSCTTCRGCRYCGGATCGGAGACGAGGCGGCAGCGATGCTATACGCAAGGGTCGTGATGGGATTTGGATACCGGGCGATGGAAGCCGACGGCCACGGCGACGAGCGGCGTCTCAGCATTGCGTTTGTGAACGCTGTCGACGCCGCCGCGTGCTTCTTCGGACTGAAGCGAAATTCGATGCTCGTATCAATGATGAACGCGAGCCTCGGAAATCAGCCGAATGGTTGAGCCATCAGGGACGGCTCGAGGATGTAATCTGCCAGAGCCGTCGAGATAATATCTGCTGGCGTAAGATGAGTTTCGATGCAGAGATCGCGAAGAACGCGGTCCAAAGCCCCGTTGATCCTGATCTCATAGACGCCCGCGGATTTTTGCTTCGCCTGGAATCGCCTGGGCGCGGGCGGCGGGACTGGCACCGGTGGCGGAGCCGGCGCTTCAGCAAGAAGCGATACCGATCGCGCCATGTTCGAACGTCGCGCGAGATATCCCTTTGTTTCGAGTGCGGCGAGGATCCGAAGAACGCTCGATTTGCTGCGAATTCCCAAGCCTGCTGCCATCTCCTCATAGGAAGGAGACACGGTATTTCTCGAGACATAATTCTGAATGAACGCCAGCAACTGGTGCTGCCGATAGTTCAGACCGGCAACAGGCTGGTTCATGACAGGCGCTCCACTTTCGGCTGGGGCTCGATGCCGATGTAGCCGATCTCACCCATGTTGACGTACCGGGGTGTGTGGCCCTCCTGTTCAAGCGCCTTCCAAGCGATTTCGTCGACGTTGGTCACTCCCCGACGGATGAGATCCCGAATGATGAGCGCATAGATCCCTTCTTCGACGAAGGTCATGGGGCGATTGGCGTACCGGTAAGCCGTGCTGACGATGATCGCCGCGATATCGGCACGGGAAAAAGGGCTCGGATCAGCCTTTCGTGGCGCCAAATCTGATTCTTCTACGGGTAATGCAGACCGTCCCATCCGGGCCTCCTTCTTGAATGTTCTTATTACGTTCTCATTCCGAAAGAGAGTCAATAGGCGGTTAATGACCCCTGCGACAGGTTGAATCAGGTAGGGCGAATTCGCGAGTCAGTTGAATCAGATAGCGAAACGGCTCATTCCGCCAAAATGGGCAGTCACGTTMCAATTTGGCAAATCTGAGTTGACACTTTGCGCAATSRCTGACTCTCTCATACCTACCGCTCGAATTGCGCCTGGATGTCCCAAGACGTCGGCGCCGGGAG
>NZ_JBFUKD010000485.1:0-2984 GCF_056401005.1 Microvirga sp. P4_G7
CTGCAGAATCCCTGGGCGCTAGCGTTCTTGCCCGATGGGCGAATGCTCGTCACGGAACGACCGGGGCGGCTGCGAATCGTCACCGCCGACGGAAAGGTTTCAACGCCGATTGTAGGGGTTCCCGACGTTTCGGCCCGCGGTCAGGGCGGGCTTCTCGATGTCGCGATCGATCCAAAATTCGCCCAGAACCGTCTCGTGTATCTCAGTTTCGCCGAGAACCGGGGCGACGGGCGCTCGGGTACCAGCGTCATGCGCGCCCGGCTCAATGATTCGGGTACTGCGCTCGAAAGGGGCAAGCTGATCTTCCAGCAGGAGCCGTCGCACACCGGTACCAATCATTATGGATCGCGCCTGATCTTCGACCGCAACGGAAATCTTTTCGTGACGGTCGGCGATCGCTTCGACCTGCGTGACCAGGCGCAAAACCTTTCGAACCACCTCGGAAAGATCATCCACATCAAGCCCGAAGGCGGAGCTGCGTCAGACAATCCGTTCCTCAACAGAGGCGACGCGAAACCGGAGATCTGGTCCTACGGCCATCGCAACGTTCAGGGGGCTGCACTCAATCCAGCCACCGGCGAATTGTGGACGGCGGAGCATGGCGCGCGTGGGGGCGACGAAATCAATATTCCGCGCAAGGGCAAGAACTACGGCTGGCCGGTCATCAGCTACGGAGTCGATTACTCGGGAGCCAAGATCGGCGTCGGGCGATCCAAGGAAGGCATGGAGCAGCCGATCTACTACTGGGATCCCTCGATCGCGCCTTCCGGCATGACGTTCTACACCGGCGACCAGTTCCCGGCCTGGCGCGGCAACATTCTCGTGGGTGCGCTCGCCGGGAAGCTGCTGACCCGGTTGGAGATCAGTGGCGACAAAGTGACGGGCGAAGAGCGCATGCTGCAGGGCCTCAGCGACAGAATTCGCGATGTTCGCCAGGGTCCAGACGGCTTTATCTATCTCCTGACGGATTCCGCCAATGGCCGGATCCTGCGGATGCGACCCGCGAGCTGATCTAGCCCTTGGCCTCCTGAGCCTGGAGCAGCGGGCGGGTCTTCCTTCAAAAATGCCCCTCGCAAAGAGGTTCCTGGCCAAGGTGGTGCGAGCTCAGCGCGGTGGCGGCTTTGCGTCCCGGGCATGGCCGCCCTTCCTACTCATGTGCGCCTGAACACTTGCATCGGCGCGGGTGATCAGCTATCTGATCGTTAGCACCCTATCAATATGATCCCTATCATGTCATCGCCTGAACAACAGCAAGCCTTTGCTGATGAGTTTGCGACAGCCGCGCGCCATTGGCGCACGGTCGTCGACGCCAAGCTGAAAGGCATCGGTCTCACCCTCGCCCGTGCGAAAGTCATCAGGATTCTCGCTGGCAAGACCTCGGGCGTGACCCAGCGGGAATTGGCCGATGAGCTCGAAATCGAGACGGCGACTTTGGTACGCCTCCTCGACGGCTTGGAAAAGCAAGGACTGACAGAACGCCGCGCCGTTCAGGATGACCGTCGCACCAACCATATTTTCCTCACCAAAGGTGCACGCAAGATCGTCGATGACGTGCGCGCGACGACCGACGCAATTCGAGACGATCTTTTGCGAGACATCGACCCGAAGGACCTCGAGACGGCAACGCGGGTCCTCAATCAGATCGGACGCCGGCTCGAAAAGACACGCCAGAGCTAACAAAGGACACGCCGGACACCACCGTCCCGGCGCGCGGTCAAGAATGAACGCATCCCATTCCGTGACGCCGAGCTCCGAAATGCCCGTTGTTGCGGCAGCCCCATCCCCACCACCCGCTCCCGCAGCTGCATTAGCGCGGCCGCGCGCGGCCGCGTATATCGCCGCATCGCTCGTCTTGTGGACGACGCAGGGGCTTGGCCTCAATCTCGTTTCAGCCAATATTCCAGCCATTCAAGGCGCTCTCGGCGCGACGCCGATCGAGGCGACGTGGCTGGTTGCCGCCTACATGGCGCCGAACGTCACGTTGTCTCTACTGCTGGTGAAAGTACGCATGCAGTTCGGGCTGCGGCGTTTCGCGGAACTGAGCATCGGTCTCTATCTCGTCGTCACGCTGATGCATCTCTTCATCGAGGACCTGCACTCGGCGATCGTTGTGCGCGCGGCCCTCGGCATCGCTGCGTCGCCGATCTCCTCGTTGGGCTTTCTCTACATGCTGGAGGCTTTCCCACCGGCGAAGAAACTCACGGTCGGCCTGGCAATGGCGCTTCTGGGAACGCAGCTCGGCGCACCGCTCGCACGCATGATGTCACCAAGCCTCATCAACGGCGGCGGCTGGCGCGAATTCTACATGATCGAAATGGCGCTGGCGTTGATGAGCTTCGCCGCCGTCTATCTTCTGCCGCTGGCGCCGACTCCACGCTCCAAGGTGATCGAGCGTCTCGACATCGTCAGTTTCCTGCTGATTGCCGTCGGCTTCGGATCACTGGCCGTGATTCTGACTCTCGGTCGCCTCTACTGGTGGTTCGAAGCTCCATGGATCGGCATCACGCTTGCCATGGCCATCGCCTCCTTGACGGTCGCCGTCGCCATCGAGATCAACCGCACGAATCCTTTGATCGACGTGCGCTGGCTCATTACGCCGGAGATGCTGCATTTTTCGACTGTTCTTCTCGTCGTCCGTCTCGTGCTCTCGGAACAGACCACGGGCGCCGTGGGCTTCTTCCAAGCGCTCGGACTGAACAACGATCAGATGATCACTTTGTCGTTCTTCGTGCTTCTCGGTGTGCTCGCAGGCACGGTTGCGATCGCGTTGACGACGAGACCGGAGCGGGAAACTCCCATTCATATCGTCGGATTGGCGCTCGTCGCGTGCGGCGCGTGGATGGATGGACAGGCGACGAGTTTGACGCGCCCCGTCAATTTGTACGTCAGTCAAGCGCTGATCGGCTTTGCTGGCGCGCTCTTTCTTCCCCCTGCGCTCGCCCGCGGCGTGATGGCGGCCATGAAAAAGGGGCCGAACTACATCT
>NZ_JBFUKD010000486.1:0-2977 GCF_056401005.1 Microvirga sp. P4_G7
CTGCACGATGGAGCGCATCCTCGCTGCGGCACCCTGGAATCGCGCCGCAAAGCTCTAGCGACGGGGCCGCTAGAACAAAACCTCGCCGGCAGTCCATGCCATCACGAGCAGGATGAGGAACAGGACAAGGAACAGTCCGAACAAGACCTTCGCAATGCTCTTGGCGCCCGACGCGACACCGGTGAAACCGAGGGCGCCGRCAACGAGCGAGACGATGAGAAAAATAAAAGCCCATTTCAGCATGATCGCGGTCCCCCTGCACTGAGCTGTTCAGCTTCCATAAGTGCAAGCGTGGCGGATAAGTTCCCTCACTGAACGACGATGACCCTTTCAGCCGCTCGGGTGAGACCGGTATAGAGCCAGCGGCTCCGGTGCTCGCGAAATGCATAAGACTCATCGAAGAGCATGAGATCGTCCCATTGCGAACCCTGTGCTTTGTGGACGGTCAATGCGTAGCCGAAGGTGAACTCGTCGGATTCCCGGCGCAGGGCATAGGCGAGGTCCTCTTCGCCGCCCTCGAAGAACGCCTTGTGGATCAGAACCTCGACCGGCTTGCGGCCGTCATCGTCGGCGACGACGTCCATTCTGAGGAAGTCGTTGTGCAGACCGCGCAACGCGCGGATCGTCCAGGTGCCACCGTTGAGAAGACCCTTGGTCTTGTCGTTCCGCAGACAAACCAGTTTCTCGCCAGCCGCCGGCATCGGGTCGCGATACCCGTTCAGCTCGCGCAGACGGGTGTTGTAGAGCCGTCGCGTTTTGTTGAGACCGACGAGAACCTGATCCGCTCCCATCACCATCGCGGCGTCGATCTCGCGCCGCCGGATGACGCGGCTTTCACCGAAAGTGCCGAGTTCGAGCCGTCCGCCCTCCCGCACCATCATCGACAGATGAACGATGGGGTTGTCCTTTGCCTGTCGGTGCACGTCCGTAAGCATGACGTCCGGCTCGGCTTCGGTGAAGAACCCTCCACCCTTCACGGGCGGCAATTGCGCAGGATCGCCGAGCACAAGAACCGGCTTGCCGAACGACAACAGATCGCGACCAAGCTCCTCGTCGACCATCGAACATTCGTCGATGATGATCAGATCGGCCTTCGCCGCAGGACTCTGGCGGTTGAGGACGAATTGAGGACCGCCTTCATCCGATTCACGGGATCGGTAGATCAGGGAGTGGATGGTCGAGGCGTCCGAGCAACCCTTGTTGCGCAGGACGAGCGCCGCTTTGCCGGTGTAAGCGCCGAACGCCACGTCTCCGTCGACGTCTTCGGCGATGTGGCGAGCCAGCGTCGTTTTGCCGGTGCCTGCATATCCAAACAGACGAAACACCGGACGATCGGCCTGCTTCAGCCATTCGGAGACGGCTTTGAGGGCGGCGTCCTGTTGCGGCGACCAGCTCATGCGACGCGCGCCTCCCGGCGCAAATTGTAGAGCAGGCCGACAATGATGAAGGCGCTGCCGAGAAAGACGAAGGGATCGAGTGGTTCCGCGTAGAGCTGCCAACCGACGACGGCGATGAGCGGAATGCGCAGGAAGTCGAGTGGGACGACCATGCTCGCATCGCCATGCCGGTAGGCATTCGTGAGGCAATAGTGGGACAACAAGCCCCCGAGGCAAATTCCGACGATCGGGAGGATGTGCGACAGATCGAGACGCAACCAGAACGCATCGCGCACGCCCGCCAGGTTGAGTGGGAGCTGGATCAGGTTCATGTAGAACAGGATCGAAAACGTGCTCTCGGTCATCGTCAGCCTCTTTGTCAGGATCGCGACGAGAGCGAAGGAGACGGCAACGCCCAACATGAGCAGGCTGGCCGGCTGCAACGTCGCGATACCGGGCCGCAGAATGACGAGAACGCCGACAAATCCGAGAACGATCGCAACCAACCGTCCTCGGGTCATTCGCTCCTGGAGCAGAGGGATCGCGAGGAGTGCGACGATCGCGGGCTGAGTGAACTCGAGCGCGAAAACAGTCGCGAGCGGCAGCAGCGTCAGGCTGAAAGCCCAACCATCTGTGCCGAGGAAGTGGATCCCGTTCCGAAGAAGGTGAAGTTTGAACCGCCGCGCTCTCAGGCCAGGGCGCAACGTCGGCCTCACGAGTGCAAGTGCGAGCAGGATGACGATGCCTGCCGCGTTTCGCATCGAGAGCATCTCGAACACCGAGAAGGCGCCGGACAAAGCGCGCACGGCGACGGCGGTTGCCGAAAAGGACAAGAGCGCGCCGCTCATCCAGAACAGAACGGCGAAGATGTTGCGATGGGTCACGGATCGTCCCGGCGTTTGAATGTCCGCTCTGGATTAGCGGCTGGGGATGACGACGTGAAGAGCGCCACACGCGGGTCGCATCGGCGAAAATGACTCCGATTTCGCCTCCCCGTCGGACGAAATGCAAAATTGATTCGCGACGAAATCATCCTTCGGGTGCCTCCGGCGATAAAAAATGACTCCAAACCTGTCGTCGTCTTTCACGTTACGTAAGAAGATTCGCGGATGCCGCTTCGGGTGCGTTCGCGACCTGCGATGAGACCCTCGTCGGCCTCTCGGCCAAGCAACCGAAGCGCTCTTTTTCGTGCATTCTTCGGTATACTTCAAATAGCTGAAAACACGTTGTTTTTGGCAAAATTTTCTACTGTTCTGCATGACGTCGAAGGCAGAGCTTTGCGTCATCCTGGGTCGTTCAAGGATGACTCACGCGCGACTCATCAGCGGCATCTTTTGCGCAAGTCCGCATGCGCTTTCGGAAAAAAGTATCCACAGAAATTATGCTTCTTCTACTTTCTACACTTTCCGTTAATCGGAACCCGCTTGGTATAACGACGTTGCCTTGCAAGCGTCACGGTTGCACGCGCAGGCCCTTGAAGGAGGCTGTTATGCCGACAGACGATAAGACCAACCCGCTGACACAGCTGTTCACGGGTGACTTGGGTGCGACCAGCACCTCGACGACCGCCAAGAAGAGCCGTGGCTCGAAGGGCGGAAAGA
>NZ_JBFUKD010000487.1:0-2958 GCF_056401005.1 Microvirga sp. P4_G7
AAATGACGTCATTTCGGCGCGGGTGGACATTCCAGCGCACCCATCGTGCATCCCCTTTGGCGAGAAGCTCGGCGGCTGGAGTTCCCTTCGGTACGTGACCGGTAAAGATGAAGGGAACACTCAATCCCCATGTTCTCAGGAGCTCAGCCGATTCGCCGTTAGCACAGTTGGAATCTGCACAGATATTGATCTGGTCCTTAGCGGGCTTACCGCAAAACCCATCCTCGAAAAGTGATGATAGGCGTTGGCGGGCTTCGGCACTGACAGTTTTGTCGTCACCTGCGATAATGCGCTTGGTTTGCTGTCGGAGAGGCTCGCAGAGATAGGGCTTTGGCAGGCCGCGCTGCATGAGTCGAGCCGCCATCTCTGGTCCGCGTCCGCCTTCCGGGACAGGAAGCACGGCGCCGTTCCTGACCCGTTCAGCGATCTCGTCGATTTGCTCATCGAGGCTGTGGTCGTGGTCGCCGTACGAGGCGTCGACAACGAGGGTCGCCGCAGTGGGTGGCGGATCAAATGGATAAAAATGCGACTCGTCTGTGAAGTCTCCCGTGTAGAGAAGACCGTCGCCAACGGCGAGATGGATCCAGACTCCGCCAGGTGCGTGACCGGAACGCCCGGTCTCGATTTTCACCCCAGCGATGTCGACAGATCCGCGGTCAGGCAGCAGGCGTCTGTCAGAATGCGGCACCAGAGTTTCCGGCAACAGAGCCCAGGTTTCCTCAGTCGCATAAACCGGCGGAAAACCGATCTGAGTACGCAGATCAAGGGCGTTCGCATGATCCTCATGGGCGTGCGAAAGCAAGATCGCGTCGACGGGTCGATCGATCGTGCTCAAATCCGGGCGAACGCCAGGCTCGGGCCCCTCGCCGAGATCAAGCAGGAGACGGGTCCCGCCCGCCTCGACCAGAAAGCACGCCGGTCGTTTGCCGCCGACGCCGCTGACGGCCGTCAAACGTGCCTCCGTACGGTCGCGCACGACGTCATAGTCAAAGATGGTACGAGAGTAGGTCATTATTCAACGCTGTACGGAGCGGGCTCAATCAGCCCATGGAAGGACGCCGCGCGGCAGGCGCCGGCGGAAGGACGACACAAGAAGCATAAGGAGGAACACGACGCAGACGATGAGAACGCCGACGGCAGAAGCCAACGTTGTCGCTCCGCTCTCCTCCAGGAAGTACACGGTCGCGCCTATCGTGCGCGTGCTCGACGTGACAAGGAGAACTGAAACCTGGATCTCGGTCAGCACCGTCAAAAAGACCAAGATCGCACCGGCGCCGGCCGCGGGCGCGACCAATGGCACGATGATGTCGACGAGGCGTCTCAGAAAGCCGGCGCCGGCAACGCGCGCCGCCTCCTCCAGCGATCGATCGAGCTGCGCGACCCCGCTAATGGTCGGACGCAATGCCAGCACACTTCTGTTGGTAAGATAGGCAGCCAGGATGATCCATGGCGTACCATAAAGACTCACGTTGATGATCGGCAGCGGCTTGATGAACAACAAGATAGCCGCAAGGGCCACAAGCGTTCCCGGAAGTGCATACCCGACCTCGAGAATGGCGTTTCCAAATCGGACCAAAGCGCTTGCACGCCAGACCACGAAGTAAGCAAAGGGGATGCAGATCACGACGAGAATGCTCGCTGTCGCGACCGCAAGCCAAAAGCTGGTTAGAAAGGCTCCCCGTATCATCGTGTGATGAAAGATGGCGTTGGTGAAATTCTTGAGCGTCACGGTATCGGCTGTCAGGGCCTGACCATATCCGGAAACGAGAGCGGTGGATGTTAGGGCCAATAGCGGAAGAAAGAGGACGCCACCGACAAAGATCCAGCACGCCGTCGCCACCGGTGCACGCCAACGTCCCAGCTTGAAGTGAACGGGCATCGCCGAGAGAGTGGTGATGCGAATGTCCTTGCGGCGCATGAGCCAGCTTTGAAGGGCGAGCCCACCGATCGCGATCACCCCGAGCGACAACGAGAGAAGAGCGACGTCGGCAAAGGCACCCTGGCCGTAATCCGACAATCGTTGATAGATGAGAGTTATCAAGGTCGGTACCCGTCCGGGAATTCCAAGCATCGCGGGAACGGCGAAATTCCCTGCTGCAGACACAAAGGCCAAGGCAGCCCCCGAAATGAGACCGGTCCTCGCCAATGGCAGTACGACGGTCAAGAAGGAACGCATGGGCGAAGCACCTTGCGACCGTGCCGCCTCCACCAGATCAGACGGCAATGCCCTCAAAGTCGCACGCACGGCGAGAAAGACGAGTGGAGCATTATGCAGACCGAGAACCGTAATGATCCCACCGAGCGAGTAGAGCGGATGGCGCGTTCCTGGAGCAGGCGCCATCCCGACCAGTCCAAGCAGCGCACTCGACGGTCCGAAGAGATGAATCCACGCCAACGTCGCAACCTGCGGCGGAATCATCAAGGGAAGGATGAAACAGAATACGAGCGCGGCGCGGTTGCGAATGTCCGTAACGCCGACGATTGCGGCCATGACGGACCCGATCAGGGTGGCGAGCAGCGTGCTGCCGGCCGCCATGAAGACCGTGTTGCTCGCTGCGCGCCAAACGGATGCTTGCCCGAAGACGCGCTGGATCCGCGTGAGGTCCAAAACTCCTTCTGGGGCAAGTCCTTCGAGTACAAGCCGCGACAAGGGCGCTAGCGACAGCAACGCGATGAAAGTGAGCAGACCGACCAGAACGACCGTTTCGGATCCAGGCCAGAAACGTTTCACTTCCACCGACACCGGCATCGACATCGGGTCCTTGAGAACGACTTGATTCATATGGTCCTCCCGATCACCCGCCGAAGATCTCGCGGAATTTCTCTTTCACGTCCTTGTCGGACTTGATCGCGCGATCCACGTCGAGCTTCAGAAGCTTGATCTCGTTCAACTTGGGGAATCCATCGGGCGCGGGCACATCGGGATGAATTGGAATGTTGCCCTGGCGTGCGACGAGC
>NZ_JBFUKD010000488.1:0-2956 GCF_056401005.1 Microvirga sp. P4_G7
ATCCCGAGCACCGACACCGCACCGGGCCACGCGATCTGACGTGCGGCCAAGGCCGACAAAGCGCCCAGTGCGAGACTGTCGGCGGCGCACAGCAGCGCCGAAACGTCGAGGTCGCCGCTGTCGAGACGTGCGCCGATGGCCCGTTCGGCACATTCCGGCGTCCAATCGTCCACCCTGATCACGTGGCTGTCCGGGCAAGCGAGTCCATGCTCTGCCAAAGCATCCCGCCATCCCTCGAAGCGTCGTTGAATGGTCGGGCGACCGGGCTTCATGACAAAAGCGATTCGTTCGTGGCCCAATCCGATCAGGTAATCGCAGGCCATGCGAGTCGCTGAACGATTGCACGGGCTGACGCTCGAAAGGCGCATCAGCGGATCATCGCCATTGATCAGCACGGCCGCCTTGCCGCTGTCGCCGACCCGGTCGAGGATGTTCGCGTCGTCGACCGTCAAGAGAAGCACGCCCGTCACGCTGCGGTCGTCGAGAACGGCATTCAATGCCGAAAGGTCGCCCGTTTCGGAAAGCGGAATCAGCGAAACGTCGAGATCGTTGGCGGCGGCGGTGGCCTTCAAACCTTCCAGCACATGCCAGGTGAATTGCGTGCGGCTGTAGTCGGTCATGGCCGCCTTGCTCGCGAAGACGGCGATGCGCCCGCCCTGCAACACGGCCGGCATCGGATAGCGAGCGCTGCGCGCCGCCGCGAGGATCCGATCGCGGAGTTCCGCCTTGACCCCCTTCTGCCCGGCGAGCGCCCGTGATGCGGTGCTGATGGAAACGTCGCACGCGGCTGCGATATCGCGCAGACGACTGCGGCCGGACGATGGTTTCTTGCTCGACAGCTTGGGTGTTTGGCTCATGGTTCCATTTCTGCAAAAAATTTTCATGGTGCGCAACTTCAATCGCTCATGAAAACTGCTCCCAAGAACAACGATCTCGAACAAACGGTTTTGAACACTGATTTTGCCTTGGGAGGCAGCGCGCATGCAGGAGCGGGGACGGCTCACCCGTCAGCTCGACCGCTTGGTCGATGGAATGGTGGCCTTGCGCCATGACGGGACGTTCGACGAGCCGAATCTCGACGGCACCCCTGGCGACTACATCAGCTTCGACGGGTGGGAATGGCCGCAGGGCATAGGCCTCTACGGCCTTGTCCGCTATTGGGAATTCAGCGGCGACGACCGCCATCGCCAATTGGTCGAGGCCTGGTACGCGCGACAGCTCCGTCGCCCTCAGCCGGGCCTGAACGTCAATACTACGGCGCCGATGCTGGCCCTGTCGATCTTATGGGCGAAGACCGGTGACGAACGGTGGCAGCCGGCGCTCGACAATTGGGCTGTGCAGGTGATGACCGGCCTTCCTCGTACGGAAGAACTGGGTTTCCAGCACATCGTTTCGGATGGCCTCAACCCGGGCGAATTGTGGGACGACACCTTGTTCATGGTGTGCCTGTTCCTGGCGAGCTATGGCCGCGCGGCAGGGCGCAAGGATCTTGTCCAGGAAGCCGTCCGCCAGTTTCTCGTTCACGCACATTATCTGTCCGACACCGAAACCGGCCTGTGGTTCCACGGTTGGACCTTCGATGGCCGGCACAATTTCGCCCGCGCTCGTTGGGCGCGCGGCAACGCCTGGATTACCGCGGGCCTGCTCGATTTCATCGAGCTTGGCGGCATCGAGGGCGGCGTACGAGAGTTCCTTTTGGGTAACCTCAGGAGCCAAGCCGCAGCGCTTGTGCGTTTCCAGCACCGGGACGGCGGTTGGCATACGCTCATCGACGATCCGTCGTCCTATCTCGAAACGTCGGCGACCGCGGGCATCGGCTACGGTCTCCTGAAGGGCGCGCGCCTGGGCATCCTGGGGGACGACGCTCGGCAGGCCGGATTGCGGGCGCTCGACTATGTCCTCTCCCAGATCGATGAACGAGGCACCGTGCAGAACGTCTCCTACGGCACCCGCATGGGTCGCGATCTCCAGTTCTATCGGGATATCCCGATCCAACCCACGGCCTACGGTCAGGCTTTGGCGATTCTTCTGCTCGCCGAGGCGGTGCGCCACGCGGGCGATGCGCGCCTGGAGGCAGCGCAATGATGGATGTCCGCTACGGCGCCGCGCCAGAAAACATCTCCGGCCTCTCCACCACGGAATTGCGCTCGGCCTTTCTCGTCGAGCAACTCTTCGTCCGGGACGACGCAAAGCTCGTCTACACCCATATCGACCGGATGATTTTGGGTGGTTGCGTACCGGTCTCGCAGGCGGTGGTCATCGGCGGCGGCGCTGCGATCGGCACACCCCATCTTTTGTCTTATCGCGAGATGGGGATCGCCAATCTGGGCGGGGCCGGCCGGATCGACGTCGATGGAATGACCTTCGAACTCGGCAATCGCGACATCCTGTATGTCGGCCGCGGCGCTCGGCGGATCACCCTGTCGAGCGCGGATGGTGCGAAGCCCGCACGGTTCTACATGAATTCCGTGCCGGCGCAGGTCGAATATCCCCACCGCCTCATCACGCGGAGCGAGTCGAAGCCCCTGGAACTCGGCGATGAACGCCATTCCAACAAACGTTCGCTGCGCATGTACATCCATCCCGAAGTCGCGCCCTCGGCGCTGTTGTTGATGGGGATCACGGATCTCGCCCATGGCAGCGCCTGGAATACCATGCCGCCGCACCTGCACGAGCGCCGCATGGAGGCATACGTCTATTTCGACCTCGCGCCGGACGATCGCGTCATCCACCTGATGGGGCGTCCTGACGAGACCCGCCACCTCGTCGTTGCGGACGGCGACGCCGTTCTGTCGCCGGCATGGTCGATTCATATGGGCGCAGGAACCGGGCCGTACGCCTTCGTGTGGGGAATGACGGGTGAGAACCAGGAATACACCGATGTCGATCCCGTGCCGGTCAACACTTTACGCTGAGGAACGCTCGCCGCCATGGAAACGGGAATGTATCTGACCAC
>NZ_JBFUKD010000489.1:0-2955 GCF_056401005.1 Microvirga sp. P4_G7
GCCCCCTGCCGGCGCCGCCTACGCCTTCATGATCATCGAGACCGCGCCGACGGGGCCGACCGCGCGGTGGCTCGTGGTCGACCGTGAAGGACGAGAGTTGCGACGCATCCCGCCGCAACCGACGACCTTCGATCCGCGCAAGCGGCCATGGTACGCCCCGAGCCTGACCAGCGATCGCCCGATCATAACCGCGCCCTACCGGTTCGCCAACGTACCCGAGGCCGGCATCACACTGGCGCGGCAAGCCCTTCGCAACAGCGACGCCGTCTTCGGCATCGACATGACGCTTGCCAGCCTCGATCTCTATCTCGACAAGCTTCGATTCCCGCCTGAGCTCGAGTTGGTCATCTTCGACGAAGCCGGCACGTTGATCGCCCATCCGCGCGGCGATCTCTACCGCCAGATCCAGGAGGCCGACAAGGAAGCGAGGCTTCTCAAGGTCACAGACCTCAAATCGCCCTTGCTTTCGACGATGTACCGCTCGTTTGCCGCCCTGAAAGGGCAGACAGAGAACGCCACGTTCTCTGTCGACGACGAGAGTTATTTCGGCCGCACCGAAAAAATCGGCGACGGCTTCGGGGATCTCTATATCAGCCTCGCCGTTCCCTATGAGACCTTGCTGGGTCCTGCCGAGCAGATTCGGAGCAACCTGCTTTTGATCAGTGCTGCATCGGTCATTCTGGCACTGCTGATCGTCCTGCTTGCGTCACGCCGTTTGTCGCAGCCCTTGCGGGTCGCCGCGGAAGACATCCGCCGCATCATGCGATTCGAGTTCGGGCACCCCAAACGTCCGCAGCCACGCGTTGAGGAAATCCAGGAACTGACGCGCGCGCTCGACACGCTCGAACTGGTGATGAGCACCTTCATGCGCTACGTACCGCGCGCGCTCGTGCGCGGCATCATCGGGCGCAAATTTTCATCCGAACTCGGCGGCACGAGGCAGCCGATCACGGTCTTGTTCTCAGACATCGCAGGCTTCACGACGATTKCCGAGGAACTCGATCCGGAAGAAGTCATGGCGAGGACGTCGCGCTATTTCAGCGAAGTCGGCAACGAGCTTCTGCGATCGGGCGCGACCATCGACAAGTATATCGGCGACAGCATCATGGCATTCTGGAATGCGCCCGAGGCGCGCGAGGATCATGTCTCACTCGCCTGTCTCGGCGCCCTGCGCGCTTCGCGCCGCCTCGACGTCCTGAACGATCAGTTCATCGCCGAGGGCGGGTTGCCGATGCGAACCCGTTTCGGTCTTCATACCGGCGATGCGGTCGTCGGCAATGTCGGCTCGGTCGATCGAGTCAATTACACGGCGCTCGGCCACACCGTAAACATGGCGTCTCGCTTCGAGAAACTGAACAAGCGCTACGCGACCACCATTCTCGTGAGCGACGCCGTTCGCGCGGCAGCGAGCGACAATTACATATTTCGCTTCGTCGACCACGCGATCCCGGAGGGTGCTCATACGGCGATGGCGGTCTATGAGCTACTCGGCGTCGAGATCGCCGACGAGCCCGAGCTGCGCCCCCTGCCCGAACGGGGACAGACGCTGGAGGGCTGGAACGCCGCGCAGGCGAGCTATCATGCGGGTGATATCCGCGCAGCGATGGCACAGCTCGAGCAGTTGATTGCGCAGGCGCCGGAGGATCTGCTCTTCCGGATCTATCTGGAACGCTGCCGCACGAAGATCCAGAGCGGAGAAAAGATCGGCGATGATGCTTGACGCTTCGCATTGCCGCGCCGCGGTTGCCGCGCATTGACCGGGCCCTCGCTATGACCTCCGATCCCGATACCTACTACAGCCGAGCACTGTCCGAAACAGAGCGCTATCCCGCGGCGCGTGGCGCGATCAGCGCGGACGTCTGCATTGTCGGCGCGGGATTGGCCGGCCTGACCGCAGCCCTGACTCTTGCGCGAAGCGGACGGTCGGTGGTCGTTTTGGAAGCCCACCGCGTGGCTTGGGGAGCGTCCGGCCGAAACGGAGGTTTCGTTTCGGCGGGTTACGCGACATCGCTTTCCGCGATCGAGCGGATGGTGGGAGCGGATCAAGCCAAGGCGCTCTTTCGGCTATCCATCGAGGGGGTCGATGTCATTCGGCGCAATATCGCGTCGCTCGCTCCCGACGCGGCGCCCGTACCCGGAATCATAAAGGCGGTGCGGTACGATCCCCATGGTGCTTTGCTCAAGACGCGCGATCGCATGGAACGCGATTTCGGCCTGAGGCAAACGCACTACGCGCAGAAAGCGCTGCGCGCGGTGCTTCACTCCGATGCGTATCACGAGGCGCTTCTCGACGAGGACGCCTTCCATTTCAACCCGCTCGCCTACGCGAGAGGTCTCGCGCGCGAGGCCGCGCGACTCGGCGTTCGCATTCATGAGGATTCAGCCGCCGTCGCAGCCGATCTCGATCGACCTCTCAAGCGGCTGCGAACGGCGCATGCGGAAATCGAGACCGAGCATGTGGTGTTTGCGACGGGCGGCTACACGGGCGGCATATTTCCATCGTTGCGACGGTCTTATCTGCCGATCGCCACATACGTCCTATTGACGGAGCAGGCGCCGGAGCTCGTTCGCGACGCCATACGAACATCGGCGGCGGTTCTCGATGATCGCAGGGCCGGCGACTATTACCGTCTCGTCGATGGTGGGACACGTATCTTGTGGGGCGGCCGCATCACGACACGCACAACCGAGCCGAGAAGCATTGCCGCTCTCCTTCAACGGCAATTGCGATCGACCTATCCGCAATTGTCCGCTCTCAAGACGGAGATGGCGTGGTCGGGGCTGATGTCGTATGCGCGGCACCTGATGCCGCAGATCGGGCAATCGTCGCCGGGTGTCTGGTATTGCACCGCGTTCGGTGGACACGGGATGAATACGACGGCGCTGGGGGGGACGCTCATTGCGGAAGCGATCGCCGGTGAAAGTGATCGCTTCCGTCTGTTCGAACCGTTCGGT
>NZ_JBFUKD010000490.1:0-2948 GCF_056401005.1 Microvirga sp. P4_G7
CTCGTTAATCGGGGGAGAATCTTCGAAGCCTTCGTCTTCGACGAGATGTGGAGTCAGAACGATTGAATGCTCATTCAACAGTTCCTCAACAGGAGACAAATCGTACGTAAGGATTGTGTCGGGGTCGAGGTAGACTACTTTGTCTGCTTGTTGCTCGAGGAGCATGTCGAGCATCAGGCCTTTGACAGCGGTACAAAGCTCGACAATCTCATGCTTGTAGATCCAACTCGTCGTATTTGGTATGTCAAAGTCGTCGACATAAACCACGTGATCGAAGGCAGCGTCAGTTGGCGAAAATTGGAAGTCGGCAGGCGCGCGGTCGACGATACATATCCAGAGGACCCAATCCGGGTGAAACTGGCGAATGGATTGAGCAAGAACTTTCGCTCGATCGAGATAGCCGAATGAGACGCTTGTGAAGCAATGAACACTAGGCATATTGATCGACAGCAGCATGAGCAAGATAAGCTTCCAGGGGATTGGAAAGCTTCAATTCCTTCGATGAGAAAGAACGGTCACGGCCACATAACTGACCGCTTTCGAATAGCTCGAAAAGTTCGCTCTCATTGTCGAGTATAAGACTCTGATCACTGTTCGCCTCCGCCAGACTCGTCGCGTAGCCGGCCGATTTCGGAACGATCAGYAATGCACCGCCGGCGAGAGCCTCATGCGCGACGAACGAAAAAGTCTCGGGCCAAAGTGCCCAAAATACGACGACATCGATATCATGCGCGATGATCGCCTCTTCCATAGCCTTCCTGTTTGCTCCAGTGACTGCAACCTGAACCGTTTCAATATGGGCATGGGCATCGGCGTCGTGCATACCAAGTTTGAAGAAGCGGTAACGCGGATCCTTGGAGTGCTTCCGCGCGAGTGCATCGAATACGTGCGACCCTTTTTGAAACGCTTGAGTTCCGACGAACGCAACGTTCATCGTGGTCTTGCTTTTTCGTTCTAGACGTTCCTGGACGATCAATTCGCCATGCGGGTGGCATGCGGAGTTGTGAAAGGCTCCGACAAATTTGCGGCGCCATAGTGCGAGAGTCTCTTCGGAAGGCGCAAGGACAGACGGACGGTAGATATTGAAGAACGCGTTGATTCGTTCGAYGTGCGCAGACCGCCCCCTACCATGGCAGCAGACCTGACAACCAATTGAGGCCATATCCGGAGCACCGCAGTGCTCTAGATCGTTGCGCATAAGTGTGTAGTTGGGGCAGAGCAGAAAGTAGTCATGCACCCAAGCGATTACGTGTTCCGGACGAAGTGCCTCCATAACACTGCCGACCAATTCAGGGCTGAAGCCCATCAAGTGGTGAATGATGGCATACCGCTTATAGGTCGAGGGGAGAGTCGCGAGAGCTTGCGCGAGATCGGCAATGGAGATCGCCCCCAGGCCCTGGCCATTCAAGCGAAGCGCCACATAGAATGTATGCGCGTCGACGTTGTCAGAGAGGGCCAGCATGGGCTGCCATGGTGACAAGTGGAGGTATGAGTATCCCGCGTCCGTTGCCAGACGCTCCTCATCTCTCACGCAAATCTGAACTCCGCCCAGGTGCTTTGCATAATCGTCATGGCTGACTRTCAAGAGCATGCCATCGGTCGCGGCAATCTCCTTCTGAAAGATATCGTTCAATTTTTCGAGTGCGAGTGAGCCGGATATTCCATTGCTCGGAAAGGTCAATGTTCTTCTACTCGACGAAACCACATTTTCTAGACGGCTTTGCCGCGTTGTGTGGATCTCATGCATCGCGTGTTCGAGTTCTGTGCGCACCGGTTCTTTCGGCAATCGCCCTTCAATCGATCCAAATTGCACATAGTGAATCAATGGACAGATATCGGCCGCAGCAACATCTGCATTTGATGCCAAGTAATATTGTGTGTTGAACTCTGGGCTCGGGTTCCTACCCTCACGCCAACCGTGCGTGACATAATGCTCGTACGGATCAATGCCAGCTGTCGCGATGTCAGGATATGCAGTCAGATAATAGTCCGGGTCAAAGCCGACTCTGATGGAGCGTGACACGAGATGCCTTTCTGGCGCGCCCGTGCTTCGGTCGACGCTCTCGACATGGTCATTCGTGTCATCTTCGATCAGGCATGGGACGACATGCATTTCCGGTCCGCGTGCGTTCCGACCGGTGTTCTCCGTATGATGGTTCAACGCATCTTCGATGGGGCCGTCATACGTAATGCGTCCTTGCTGAAGAACGATACCGCGTGTGCAGAACCTCACCATTATCGCTGGATCGTGAGATGAAAGCACGACGATCGGCGCCCGCTCAATAAAACTGTTTAGCCGCTCCTCGGCCTTCGCCATGAACGCTGCATCTCCAGATCCGATCGCTTCATCGATCAGAAGGACGTCCGCGTTCACTGCGGTCGAGACCGCAAATGCCAATCGGGCTTTCATTCCCGTGGAATAGGTACGGATAGGTAGATCCAGGAAGTCTCCGAGTCCGGTAAACGCCGCTATGTCATCGGCTTGCTGAGCCAGTTCCGTCCGACTAAGTCCAAGATACAAGCCGCGCAAAAAGATGTTCTCGTAACCCGTCGAGTCCTCGTCCATTCCAAATCCGGTGTCGAAAAGCGCAGCAACGCGACCTTGGACGCTTATTGAGCCGGAAACGGGGTGGTAAATTCCCGCCATGACCCTCAGCAACGTGCTTTTCCCGCTGCCATTGTGTCCAATAACGCCGATGCGTTCTCCAGATTTGGCTTTGAAGCTGACGTTGTCCAAGGCATGTACGAGCGTGTGTCGAGCAGCCCGCCCCGCAATTCGACCACCTGTCGTCTGGGACAGCACCTTATTTTTGAGGGAACGTGCGGAGGTCGTAAAAACAGGATAGACGACACTGACGTCTACGGCGTCGATTGATGCCACCACTTGCTCCATCAAAGATCTCTAGACCCAGTAAGCCACTTGGTTCCGAGCCCGAGCATAGTATGTG
>NZ_JBFUKD010000491.1:0-2943 GCF_056401005.1 Microvirga sp. P4_G7
GAAAAGGGGTTTGCCACCGATGTAGGAGACGACCTGCGTGATGAGGCGGTCAGACGAGGGGCGATCAGCGAGGGAGCCGGGCCTCCGCATTAACGCGGATATCCTTCACGCAGCTCCGTCGGGCAGCTCGTATTGAGCGCCTACGCCGCTTGGCATATGAGGCAAGCCGCGATATTCGTCAACCCCAGCCGTGGGCCGCGAGCACCGATCGGCTCCGAAATCCGTGAAAAACGCCTGAGAAACGCTTGCGTTAGTCGGCTAAACGGAATCATTGACAGGCAACTGGACACGTACGGGCTTCGAGGAAGACTTCTTCTATGACGACTATTTCCGACCTTCTGATCATTGGTGGAGGCATCAACGGCGCCGGGATCGCCCGGGACGCCGTCGGCCGTGGCCTCTCCGTCGTCCTTTGCGAACAAGGGGACCTCGCCGGTTACACCTCGTCCGCGAGCACCAAGCTGATCCATGGCGGCCTGCGCTACCTGGAATACTACGAATTCCGCCTCGTTCGTGAAGCTCTGTTCGAGCGCGAGCGCCTTCTGGAGGCCGCTCCCCACATCATCTGGCCACTCCGGTTCATTCTGCCGCATGAGAAGGGCATCCGACCGGCCTGGCTCGTCCGCCTCGGCTTGTTCCTGTACGACCATCTCGCGCCCCGCAAGCGCCTACCTGGCACCGAAACGATCAAGCTGAAGACGCATCCTGCCGGAAAGGTTCTCAAGCCCGGATTCAATACCGCGTTCATGTATTCGGATTGCTGGGTCGAGGACAGCCGCATGGTCGCCCTCAACGCTCTGGATGCGGCGGAGCGCGGCGCCGATATCCGCGTGCGTACCAAGCTMGTCTCCGCCCGCCGCGATGGCGACACCTGGCTGGCGACGGTCGAGAACAGCGAAACAGGCGAGGTGTCCGAACTGCGCGCCCGGGTTCTCGTGAACGCCGCGGGGCCATGGGTCGCCGACGTTTTGAACACCAAGCTCGGCCTCAACACGAATAAGAGCGTCCGCCTGGTGAAAGGCAGCCACATCGTCGTGCCGAAGCTGTTCGACGGCGAACACGCGTTCATCCTGCAGAACAAGGACAAGCGCATCGTGTTCGCCATCCCCTACCAGGGCCGCTTCACGCTTGTGGGTACGACGGATATTCCGATCGAAACCGGCCCCGGCAAGGCGACGATCACCGATTCAGAGGTCCAATATCTCTGCGACGCGATCAACCACCATTTCAACCACCAGATCACGCCGAGCGACGTCGTGTGGACCTATTCCGGCATGCGCCCGCTGTTCGACGACGGTTCCAGCAACGCTTCGGCCGTCACCCGGGATTACGTGTTCGACTTGGACGCACCCGGGAACGAAGCCCCCGTTCTGTCGATCTTTGGCGGAAAGATCACGACTTTCCGCAAGCTGTCGGAGCACGCGCTCGAGGAGATCAAAGGCTATTTCCCCAGCATGAAGCCGGCTTGGACGGAAAAGGCCAAGCTCCCCGGCGGCGATATGCCGGACGCCGATTTCGACCGCTTTTTCGCCGGTGTGAAGGCACGCTTCGCATTTCTCCCCGAGCCCCAGGCGCGGCGCCTTTCGCGGGCCTACGGGACGCGGATCGAGGAACTGCTCGGCGGCGCCAAGTCGCTGGCCGACCTGGGCGAGGATTTCGGTGGGGGGCTGACCGCCGCCGAGGTCGATTACCTCGCGCGCTGGGAATGGGCCAGGACAGCAGAGGACATCCTCTGGCGCCGGTCTAAACTCGGTCTGCATGTGCCGGCAGGCGCTGCCGAGCGGATCGACGCGTATCTCGCCAAGCGCGCAGCGGTCCGCGCCGCGCAGTAGGACCCCCAGCGAGTTAGGGAACAACAAGCGGCCGCGAGGGCCGCTCATCCGTCAAAGGGCAGCCAAGGCTTTTCGCAGCGAATCCGCGTGCGCTGCCAGGACCTCGGGTTTTTCCATCGTTCCGGAATGCGGCTTGAGGTCCTGCCCGTCGAAACGCGGAATGATGTGGAAATGCAGGTGGAAAATGACCTGCCCTCCCGCGCTCTCGTTGTATTGGTGGATCGTCACCCCGTCTGCACGGAAGGCGGCTTTCGACGCTTTGGCGAGCCGCTGGACGGCTTTGGAGAGTTCGGCCAACGCCTCGGGTTCGACGTCGAGGATGTTGCGTGCTCGCGTTTTCGGGATCACGAGAGAGTGGCCGGCACCGCGCGGCATAATGTCCATCAACGCGAGTACGTGTTCGTCCTCGTAGATCTTATGAGCCGGAAGTTCTCCCCTCAGAATACGGGCGAACACATTGTTGTCATCGTAGATCATCGGCGACTCCGGCCAGTTCGGGCGAAAACGGGGACTTTGAGCGCTTTAAGCCCAGCTTTGCCCGCTATAGCAGAAATCCGCTGTAGGACGCGAGGCCGCCCCGAGCCGTGGTTTTGGCCGGCCCGTGCCTCGTCCCGCCGCAATTCGCTCCGGCTCTCCATTGGCCGAGGGCCATTTCTCGCGGAACCATCGAATTTCAGCGCGGTTGTCCCCGAAAGCATTCAACTGCCAAGGAGGTGTGAGATGTCAACCGGTAGTTCCACTTCGAAGCGAGGTTTCGCGTCCATGGACGGCGAACGCCAACGCGAGATTGCAAGTAAGGGCGGAAAGAGCGTTCCCGCTGAAAAGAGATCATTTTCCCAGGATCGGGAACTTGCATCCGAAGCCGGCCGAAAAGGCGGTCAGGCATCGGGCAGCACGCGCGGTTCTCAGGAATAATCTTCGAGATGTGTTTGAAAAGATTGCATCGTTAAAAGGGTCGCTTCAGCGGCCCTTTTTTCGTCAAAAGTAGAATTTGACGTTCGTGTCGTCCGTGAAGGTGCGCTCGAGATCCTGACCGCTGGCGACGACAGCCTCGAACTTCTTGCGGTCGGAAAAGCTGCCGCCCAGGAAGAGCGGTCGGAAGCTCTTGGAC
>NZ_JBFUKD010000492.1:0-2932 GCF_056401005.1 Microvirga sp. P4_G7
CAGATGGGCCGTCTTTCTAGGCCCGAAAACGCGAAGGGGAGGTGGTATCCCACCTCCCCTGGCTGTTCTGGATCTGGAGCTTGGCCTTTTAGGGCCGTCTTGGGAGCTACTGGATCCGCCGGGTCGGTGTGATACCGGCGGGAGCTCCTTCGCTTTGCTCTCGCCGTTTACTCTGCAGCCTCTTGGGCCGGAATGACCGATACGAAGGCTCGGCCTTGTTTCGTAAGGAATCGGACGCGGCCGTTGGCCGTTGCAAAGAGCGTATGATCTTTGCCCATGCCGACATTGGCGCCCGCGTGCCACTTCGTTCCGCGCTGGCGGATGATGATGTTGCCCGGAACGACCTGTTGATCGCCGAATTTCTTGACGCCCAGACGACGGCCGTCGGAATCGCGGCCGTTGCGAGACGAACCGCCTGCTTTTTTATGAGCCATGGTTGTACTCCCGTGTTCCTGTCAGTGCCGCGCGCTTATTCAGCGGTGGCCGGCGCGGCGTCTTCTGCCGCGGCCTTGGTGGTCTTCTTCTTTGCCGCAGCTTTCTTGGGCTTCTCGCCACCGGCGAGGATCTCGGTGATCCGAACGACGGTATAATCCTGGCGATGCCCGCGCTTGCGGCGCGAATTCTGGCGGCGGCGCTTCTTGAAGGCGATGACCTTCTCGCCGCGGGTATGCTCAACCACCTCGCCGGCCACGGTGACGCCCTCGACGAGGGGTGCGCCGACCTGGGTGCCGTTGTCGTTCGTGACCATCAGAACCTGGTCGAACGAAACAGCGGCGCCCGGCTCGCCTTCGAGCTTGGCAATGGTGATGACGTCTTCGGCGGCGACGCGATACTGCTTGCCGCCGGTCTTGATCACTGCGAACATCTTCATCCTCGTGTTCTAACCCAACTCTCCGCGGAAACCCGCAGGGGTCGGCTTTTTGGCAGTTTCCGGCTTCATTTCACGGCAGCGAGCGCCACCGCAACGAAACACGCGGACACAAAGGCCCGCGCGTACAGAGCGCTTCTCTAGGGAAGGCACCCCTTCTTGTCAATCAAAAACCCGGCAAAAACCAGGCACAGGGTGCTTGAAGAGCCGAAAGGTGCATGATATCCACCCGGCCTCAACCCGCCGACCTTGGGCAATTAGGAGAGGTGGCAGAGTGGTTGAATGCACCGCACTCGAAATGCGGCATACGGGCAACCGTATCGGGAGTTCGAATCTCCCCCTCTCCGCCATTTAGCTCTCTTCCCCATTCGGCCCTCTCCGCCATTCGGCCTCCCCCCATTCAGCCCTCTCCCCCATTCAGCTCTGTGATTCTTAGGCTCTGTGATTTTTGAGATTTCAGAGAGCGCCTGCGGCAGGGCCAGCCTAGCCATCCAAACCGGCCGAAACGTCACTCCGTTGTACTGACGTCACCCGTGGGTGTATTTCGATCGCAATGAACCGCCGACGGCAGGGGGACTTCGCTGGCGCCTGCGTCGCGCGCGTGGAACGGACGAGGGATTAGCCACCGGCACGAATGGATTACGCCAGCGGCACGCCGGCGAGTTCGAGCCCGCGCATGTACCGTTGCCTGTCCTCGTCCCTTTGGAAGGGATAGGACTCGCCGAAACGCTTGACCGTAAAATTAGGCTCCAGCGAAAGTACTTTCGCGACATAGGGAGCCGCCTCGTCCCGTCGCCCAAGATGTCCGAGGGCAGCGATCAGGGGTTTGTAGCCATTGGAGAATCCAGGGTTGGCTTTCACGGTGCGTCGTCCAACTTTCACCGCTTTCTCGTAATCCCCCTTGAAGGTGTACGCGATGGTGTAAGAGCTCTCCCAAAAATGGAACTGCGGATCAAAAGGCGCGAGTTCGCGATACCGATCTAGATGCTCAAGAGCCCGTTCGGGTTCGCCAATATAGCAATAAGTCGCCGCACTCTTGGCCCAGATGAAAGCTGAATTAGGATTAAGTCGGAGAGCCCGCTCGAAATAGTGCAGAGCAGAGTCGAAGTCCTTATCCAGGAAAGCGCAAAAATGAGCGTAGATGGCAAGCGCCTCAGCGTTTTCTGAATCCAACCTAATCGCGCGAAGCGCTAATTCCTGGGACTTGGCCGCTGTTTGCATGGGATCTTCCGCCCATCCCTGACCGATGCCGTGAGCATACCAATAGGCGGCCCAGGCGACCGCTTTCGCGTTCTCTGGATCAGCTCTCATAGCGTCATGGATTAGTTGGCCTGCCTCCTCATACTTGCTCCGCTCCATGCTGTACATCAGGGGCATCGCCTGCAACACAAGCCCTGTTGCACCGGAACGCTGCGGCCGCTTTTGCTGACCCTCGATGAACAGTATAACTGGGTCAATCCGCGCGACGACGGGAGCGACCACCCGTTCGTTGACCTGGTCCAACTCATCGGCGGTGAGTTCGAACCAATCGCTCCAGACCGAACGTGCTTCCTGGCCTATATCCAGTAGGCGGACGCTGATGTGAAATTTGTCGTCGCCACCTGTCAATGTCCCATCCACGATGTAGTGCCAGTACTTGTGGGACAGCACACCTTCGCTCGCGTCGGAAGACTTGCGAGGGAGTGATACTGGCGCAATTACGTCAAACCAGCGAAAGCGCGAGAGAGCAGCGGCGATCTCTTGGCTCAGCGAAAAGGCCAGGCCCTTGGTGCGCGCGGAGTACCCCCCTTGAAATGGAAGGACACCTACGCGCAGCCGGCCGGGAATGGGCGGCGTTTGCAGGATCTCGATTTGCGGCGCTGGTCGGGACGTCGTTGATTTTGTCCCAGGTGTCATCTCAGCACCAGAAAACATCTTTAGGGCTTGGTAGAGCGCTCGTGTTTCCGATGAGGGTTCGATGTCCAAGGCCGTTCTAAGGGCAGCCCGACAGCGCTCGTATTCCCGCAACGCCTGCGCCCGTTCTCCCATATCTGCGAGCGCCCGCATCAGAATGCGCGACGCTCC